>CAZDIQ010000083.1:0-2029 GCA_964505525.1 uncultured Acidimicrobiaceae bacterium
CCGTCGTACAGGTCACGCCCGTCGAGCGGTTCGGTGATCTCCACGGCGACCGGATGCCACGGATTGCTCGGGCATGTGGCCATACCAAGAGGTTCGACGAACACGTTGATCGTGACTCTGGAATCCTCGTAGACAACGATCGGGACGACATCTCTTCCGACCGGTGGTTCCCCACTTGCGCAGTCGGCCTCGCGGATCAGGATGTGCACGACGTCCGAGTCCGGCGCGAACGGCTGGTCGGGGTCGACAACCCATTCGGCACCACCCCAACCTTCGGCCACAACTTCGATGGAACACCCACCCCAGCTGGTTGCCCGCCACTTGTCTGCGCTGTTCTCGAACGTGGCATACGCGTACATCGGTGCTCCGTCAACGTCGGTGCCCTGCCCGAACAGGACAAAGCCTTCAGTGTCGTCGGCAACGAACCAGGTGAACTCCTCGAAGAACTCGCTCTCCATGCCCAGTTCCTCCGTCGCTTCCCACGCCAGCAGCGCATCAGGTGTGAGTGGAGCGGACGGGATCTGCGGTGTCGGCCCATCTCCGAGAGCAACCGGTCCGCACACCGATTGTGGTGTGAGTGTGGACGGAAAAACCCCTCCTCCAGCGAAGAATGGAGGGCCAGCGACCAGTACATCGATCGGGAAGGTGTCCGGACACGTCTCTGCTGCCATGAGCCACAGCGCATAGGCTCCATAGCGTGCTGTTTCATAGGCAGGAGAACCGTCGTCCTCCGCGAAACCAGCGGCAATATCCTGTGCGAGATACTCGGCCGCGAGGCGCAGGCCGACCTCAGGTTGCCACACACCTTGACCGCACATCTCGTCGTACCGGGATCGCCAGACGACCTCGTCGACCTGGGTCGAGTCGGTTGCCTCCTCCCAGGTGAGAACCTCTGCTCGCTCGGTTTGAGTGAGTCGCACGGGATCGCTCGTCGTCGGTTCACTCGTCGTGGGTTCACTCGTCGTGGAGCTCTCGCCACCCACCGGCGTCCCATCTCCACCTGAGCTGAACATCGCCACGGCACCGACGACGATCACCGTGAGGGCGAACGCCCCGACGGCCACGAGCGGCGCCCTTCGACGCGGGTCACGAGTCGGTTCACGGTCCGCCGGTCTCGCCGAGATCTGCTCCCAGGTGGGGCCTTCGGGCGAATCGGCAACGATGCGGTCGAATCCTTCGACGAAGCGATCATCCATCGAGCGCCTCCCTCAGTTTCGTGCGGGCGAGGTGGAGATATCGCCTGACGGTCCCTGGTCGACATCCCATGAGACCGGCTGCTTCCGCTGGTGTGTATCCCTGATGGAAGACGAGGTACGCGGCCGCGCGCTGACGAACAGGGAGTCCCTCGATCGCCTCGACGATGTCCGAGACTCCTCCGAGATCGCTCGCGGCGGCGACCTCGGGAACACCGACCGGATGCGTCGCCCGTTGGGTGGTGGCACGATGCCGGTTCCTGACCTCGTTGAGTATCGCCCGCATGAGGTACGGCTTCGGGTCCCGCAGGGCGCCGAGACCGCCGGGCTTGGCGATGACCCGGGTCACGACAGCAGAGACGACATCGTCGGCTGCATCCCGACCAGCGAGCGCGGTGGCATAACGCATCAAATCCCTCCGAACTGATTCATAGATCGCGGACTCGTCCATTTGCCCCATACACACCTGACATCGACACAGCGTTGCACGGAACCTACCGAAGTATCCTCGGAGTCACATCCAGCGGCTCAAGGAGATCGGCGATGTATGACGTAGCACTCAGCGTTCTTGCATGTCTTCGGGCCGACACGGACGTCCACATCGCCTGGATCCCGACGAGCGATGTCGCTGACGGAACGGCTGCGGTCGCCCTGACCCCCGGTGGCGGACGCATCGGCTCGCTCCTCGGTGGCGCCTTCGATGACGCACTCGTCGAGGCGGCAGCGAGACTCGGCACCGACGGGGGCATCACCGACCTGGTCGTCGGTCCTGCAGAATCGATCATCAGCGGCCTCCCGCAAGAAACGGCGCTCACGGTGGCGATCGTGCCAGGCAG
>CAZDIQ010000083.1:2129-8937 GCA_964505525.1 uncultured Acidimicrobiaceae bacterium
TCTCGACGGGGTCGTCGTGATGGGCCACGACGTCGAGACCTCTGCACGTGCCCTGCAGGCTGCAATCGCCTCGAAAGCCGGATACATAGGATCCGTCGGGTCAGAGGACATGCAACGTTTGAGGCAGGAATGGCTTGCGTACCGCGGTGTCGATTGGGACGACAGAATCCACGGACCCGCCGGTTTCCCCATCGGCGCGTCGAATCCCGGTGAGATCGCCGTGTCAATAGTCGCCGAAGCCGTCGCGTCGACCCGACTTGAGGATCTGTCGGGCGGATAGGCCTCCGACGCTTATACTGGTGGTGAAGGAGGTCCAGCAATGGACAGCAGCCAGGACACCAACAAGGCTCGGGACATGTGGTCAACACCAGACGAAGACCAAGTGCTCCTCGATGCAGACTGCAGCCCCACCAAGACGTGCCGCAACATGGTCGACGTCTCCTTCGACGGTCTGGCCGAGCCGGGGTCCGACCTCACCGAGGCTTGGCGTGCGACCCTCGAGCGCGAGGGCAAGCTCACGGAAGGTTCGGGGACGGTACGCGATCTCGTGTTCCGGGGAACCGGATCCTGAGCACGAAAGCCGCTGCCGAATGACCAACTCGGCACCCTCGGACGTCCAAACCCTCCAAGACGACCTGCGGAGCCACGGGTATCTCGCCGACCGCGGACTCGCAACGGCGGCGTTCATCGCCATGAAACTCGGCCGACCCATGCTCCTCGAGGGCGAGGTCGGGACCGGCAAGACAGAACTCGCCAAGACGCTTGCGACCATGACTTCCCGTCGTCTCATCCGCCTCCAGTGCTACGAGGGGATCGACACGAGCCAGGCCCTGTACGAGTGGGACTACGCCAGACAGATGCTCCACATCCGTGCCCTGTCAGCGCATCAGCTTGTCGATGATGGCGCCGTTGACGATCTCTTCGGCGAGGCATTCCTCCTCGAACGTCCCCTGCTCGAGGCCGTGCGCGCCGGAGACCAGTGCGTGCTCCTCATCGACGAGATCGACAGGGCCGACGACGAGTTCGAAGCGTTCCTCCTCGAGCTGCTCTCCGACTTCCAGGTCACGATCCCCGAGGTCGGGACGATCAGGGCGACGTCGCGACCCCTCGTCGTGCTCACGTCGAATCGGACCCGAGAACTCCACGATGCCCTCAAGCGGCGATGCCTGTACCACTGGATCGACTACCCGAGTGTCGAAAGGGAACAGGAGATCGTCCACGCCCGCATCCCTCAGGTTTCGGACATCCTCGCGACCAAAGCGGTCGAAGCCGTCCACAGGCTCCGCCGCCTCGATCTCGTGAAACCTCCCGGTGTGGCCGAGACACTCGACTGGGTGGAGGCGTTGCAGGCGATCGATGCCGAAACGCTCGACGTGCAGGTCGTCACCGACACTCTCGGATCCGTCGTGAAGGACCGCGACGATCTCGACGTCGTCATGCGGCGGATGGAAGAGATCGCCGGTGTCGAGTGACACCGACCAGCTGAACCCCCTTCTGGAGTTCTGCGCCCTCCTTCGTGACGAAGGGTTGCCCGTCGGCACCGACGACGCAATGGCATTCGTCTCGGCCGTGGCGGTGCTCGATCCCGAGCGCCTCGAGGACATCTACTGGGCGGGCCGCGCAACGCTCACCCACCGTCTCGGTCACATCCCGGTCTACGACGCGTGCTTCACCCTCTTCTTCCTGGGCGGCAAGCCCGGCAAGGCGGATCCGCACACCCGCACCCGTTCGCCTTCGGTCGAGTCCGACGCCGTGTTCGTCGTGCCATCGGGTGACCGGACCGATCCCCATGGCGAGGAGCACCAGGTGAGCCTCGGCTTGTCGGCCTCAGCAGTCTCGGTTGCACACACGAAGGACTTCTCCGAGTGCACCGAGGAGGAACTCGCTGCGATCCGCAGGATCATCGCATCGCTGCGACTCGCACCGCCGACCCGAACGACGCGCAGGCATCGACCTTCCCCGAAGGGTCGACACATCGACATGCGTCGGATGGCCCGCGACACGATGCGCAACCATGGCGAACCTGCCGACCTGTCCCGACGGGCGAGGCGCGAACGACCACGACGATTGGTACTCATCCTCGACATCTCGGGATCGATGGCCGACTACTCACGGCACCTGCTGCAGTTCGCCCACTCCGTGAGACGCGGTGGTCGCAACGTCGAGGCGTTCGTCTTCGGAACCAGACTGACACGCATCACAGGGCTCCTGCGCCACCGCGACACGGACGAGGCACTGCGCCGGGCAGGTCAGGAGGTCCAAGACTGGGCGGGCGGCACGAGGATCGGCGCATCGCTCGACGAATTCGTGCGCACGTACGGCCGTCGCGGTGCCGCCCGGGGTGCAATCGTCGTGATCTGCTCCGACGGACTCGACCGTGGTGACCCAGCCCTGCTCGATTCCGCCCTCGAGCGTCTCAGCAGACTGTCGTATCGGATCGTGTGGATGAATCCGATGGTCGGGGATCAGGACGAGGAATACGTGGCGGCGAGTCTCGGGATGGCGGTTGCCATGCCCCACATCGACCTCGTATGGTCAGGGCACAACCTTGAGAGCCTGATGGCTTTCGTCGACGCCGTCTCGGACATCAGATAGAGGATCAATCATGCGGTGGAGCATCTCGGTGAGAGCTGACGGCGACAGACCCCTTGAGCGCGAGGAGATTGTCGAACTCGCCGACGCGGTTGCCGAATTCGAGGGCATCGCGAGCGGCATCGGAACCTTCAGCTACGCAGCCCAAATCGTCGTCGAGGCACCCGACGCCGATACGGCCGTTGACCGGGCGATCGATGTCTTCACTCGTGCCGCTGCACGGGCAGGGCTCCCCCCGTGGCCGGTCGCATGGGCCGAATCGGTGAGCGAGGAGAGCGAATTCGAGGAATTTGCGTGATCCGACTCGGATCCCTCGGTGGCTACCCGTTCGAAGGACCGCGTGTGCTCGGCGGTTTCCGCCCACCGAGCGAGCCCGGCATCTTTGCGATACTCACGAAGACGGACCCTGACGAGCAACAGTACGAGGTCATCTATGTCGGCCACGCCGACGACCTTTCGGATGAGGGTCTGCCGTTCCGACATCCCGGTGCACAGGGTTGGATCGAACGTGCGGGCGGCAAGTGGAATCTTTGGATTGCCACCTACGGGATCCCCGGCGGTCAGAGGTCACACCGCGAACGCATCACCGAGGAATTGGTGGCGGTCTACCACCCGAGCTGCAACCCCGAGCAATTCGATCGTACGTGGAATGACGAGTGGATCGGGTCCTACTCGGCACCGACGACGAACCCACTCACAACGCGGCGCACCCCACCGGACGTCGATCGCCCCTAGCGGGGGGCGTATCCGACCCCGTCGAGTTGACGCGACCTGCGGCGACCCCGCTCCGGTCCCGGCCGTTGGACCGCGGCGTCGTGATCGAACGTCGCCCCGACGACGATGCCCTCGGCCATCCCGTACAGCAATGGCAACGCCCCGGCGATCACCTTTCCTGTGCTGTTGATGCCGACGAGTCCGGACTCGATGACGGTGGCGTTCTGATGCACCTGCTCGACGAGGTCCGAGCACTCCTCGAGGACCGTCGCGATCCGGGTGAGTTGCGATCCGACGATCCACAGATACACGGCAAGACCTGCGATGAGAAGGACGATGTCGATGACTGAGAAGAGGATCAGGTTGTTCATGATCGCACCTTCCCGAGGACCCGCCCGAGGAACAGGTGGTGTTCAAGACCCTCGGCGAGCACTGCATCGACCCGTGCCGACGTCACGGCGATCAATGCGGTGTCGTCGGTGTTCGCCACGGCCTGGGTCAGCGTCCCTCGGATCAATTTGACCCTCTTCTCGATCCGGTTGACGAGAATCACGAGAATCGTGAGCAGGGCTGCCACCGCCACGACGACGACGAGACCGGCAATGTTGGCGATCGTCCAGAGGTCGGTGTGGGAGAAGTTGTCCAACATGGTCGTCACCCCCCAAGCCTTGATCGGCCACGCTTGAGACCGTCGACGATTGTTTCGGCGGAACTGATGGTCGTCGAGAGTTCTCCGAGCGCAGCCGTGTTGGTGACAGCGAGCGAGAGCCCGTCGTTGATGTCCTTTGCCTGGTTCCCGATGCGATGTGCGAGGAAGAGGATCGGCACGACGAGGGCAACGACCACGAGGACCACGACGATCCCGACCGTGAAACCGACCACCCACCCGGTGTTGGAAGCGATTACGAGTTGTGTCATCGATGTACCCCTATATCCCTGCGGTGAATGCCCGAACGGGCTCGAGACTGGCGTTCACGGACGGAACCACGGTCTTCACCGTGTCGGTCTTGGCGACGATCACGTCAACCCCACCGGTGAGCGCATCGAGGGTCTTCACGACCGCTCGCAGATGGAAGATGACACGGATCAAGCCGAGGGCGGCCGCCGCGATGATGAGAACGGCGAGCACAATTGTGATGATTGCATTGATGTCCATGGTGCCTCCTACCCCAACAACTTCCCGACGGACCCTGCGTATCTGACGGCTCCCTGGGCGACGTCGGCGATCATGTCGTCCGTCTGGGCGAGGAGCTGGGGTGTCGTGTCCAGATCCCCGATGATCGCGACACCACCGGCCAGGGTCCGGTCGGCCGCACCACGGATCCGTTCGAGCGCCGCAAGGACCTTGTTGAGCAGGAAGATGAGCAAAGGCACGACCACTACGAGGAGGAGAATGTTGCCGATTGTCCAAAGCACGATGGGTTACCTCCTTGTCACGATGTCGGTTGGTATGGCAGGAAGAAGCGTCTGAAGACCCGGATGAGTGCCATCTTCATCGCCCTGAACGCAATGGCGGTCCCGCTCGCAGACGATCCGGCAGTCGCATCCACCGCAACGCCTGTTTCGAGTGCGCGGAGTTGACGGCGCATGTTGGCGGCGAAGTCGTCGAGCAGGATCGCGGTCACATCCTGGACGAGACCGCGACCGAACTGAGCTGCCGAACCTGACAGCTGCAGGGTCTGGTCGACCTTGACCTTCGAACCTGTCGGCCCTGCCGAGACAACGGCATCGACGAGAAGGGATGCCTGACCACGTCCTTTGATGTCCGCTCCCGATGCTGCGACGACGATCCGCTTGTTGGCATCGTCGCGCTCTTCGACGGTGGCCTCACCGGCGAAGTCGAGTTTGACCGGCCCTGCCTTGATCGCAACGGTGCCTTCGTACGTGTCGTCGCTTACCTGTCTCGAGATGTCGGCACCGGGCAGACAGGAAGCGACCAGTGGGATGTCGTTGAAGAACTCCCAGACCTTGTCCGGGGATTCCGCTACGTCGAATTCGCTCTTGATCAGCATGTGCTATCCGATCCTCACGGGTGGCATGCCCGAGATGTCGCTTCCCGTGGTGATGGCTGCATGGACACGGTCTGCGAGGAGGGGCATGTCGATGTTGCGTACCCCGTGACCCTTGAGAGCATCCATGACTGCGTTGACGAACGCCGCAGGGCCTCCGACCGTCGCACATTCGCCGATCCCCTTGGCACCGATCGGGTGGTGGGGACAGGGAGTCACGACTTCATGGAGCTCGAACCCCGGTGTCTCCCAGGCGGTCGGGAGCAGATAGTCCATGTAGTTGCCTCCGATGCAGTTGCCTTCCTCGTCGAAGGTGATGTACTGCATGTTGGCCATGGCGTATGCCTCGGTCAGACCGCCCATGATCTGCCCTTCGACGATCATCGGGTTGATGCGTACGCCGCAGTCGTCGACGGCAACGACACGCAGCACGTCCCATACGCCCGTTTCCGGATCGATCTCGACCGTGGTGATGTAGCACGCGAATGGCCAGGTGAGGTTCGGCGGGTCGTAGTAGGCGGTGTTCTCCAACCCGGGTTCCATGCCGTCGGGGACATTCGAGTATGCCGCCATCGCGCATTCCTGGATGGTGACGCCTCGATCGTGGTCGCCTCGGAGATAGAAACGACCGAGCTCCCATTCGATGTCCTCTTCGGACGCCTCGAGCAGGTGCGCAGCGAGTTTCCTCGACTTGGCGCGGATCTTGCGGGCGACCATCGCAACGGCAGCTCCCGCCACAGGCGTGCTGCGTGATGCATACGTGCCCATGCCGAATGGCGCGGTGTCGGTGTCGCCCTCTTCCACAACGATGTCCTCGGCAGGGATACCGAGCTCGTGGGCGACGATCTGTGCCCATGTCGTCTCATGGCCCTGTCCCTGGGTCTTGGCACCGGTCCTCAGGATCGCCTTGCCGGTCATGTGGACACGCAGCTCGGCCGAGTCGAACATCTTGATTCCGAGGATGTCGTACTCACGGCTGTTGCCTGCACCGAGCGGTTCGGTCATCGTCGAGATGCCGATTCCGAGGAGTCTCCCCTGCTTTGCGGCCTCTTCCTTCTCTTTGAGGAAATCCTGGTAGCCGATGGCTTCAAGCCCCACGTCGAGACACTTGCCGTACTGGCCCGAGTCCGTGAGGAAGCCGAACGCGGTGCGGTGTGGGAAGTCGTCGTCGCGCACGAAGTTCGCACGACGGAACTCGGCCTGATCCATGCCGAGGTCATCGGCGGCGGCCTGCACCATCCGCTCCTGGAAGAACATCGCTTCCGTGACCCTGAACGAACATCGGTACGCAACGCCGCCCGGTGCCTTGTTGGTGTACACGCCGCGCGCCGTGAGGTGCGCCGACGGTATGTCGTAGCACGCGAACGCCGAGTGCATCAGGCCGATCTTGAACTTGCTCGGTTGTGCGTCGGAGAAGAACGCCCCGTGATCGGATGTCGTGTTCATCCGTACGCCGAGGATCTTCCCGTCCTTGCGCAACGCCATCTCGCCCT
>CAZDIQ010000084.1:0-8917 GCA_964505525.1 uncultured Acidimicrobiaceae bacterium
GCACCCATTTCGGCCATGATGGCGCGACGCTTGATCTTGAGTGATGGTGTGAGCATCCCGTTCTCGGGTGTCCACTCCTTGTCGGACAGGACGAAGTCCCTGACGCGTTCGTAGTGCTTGATGTCCTTCTGCGCCCGTGTGATCTCGGTCTTGAAGAGATCGACGACCGCCTCGTCGTGGAGCAGGGCATCGGTGTCGCTGGCATCGACATCGTTCTCGGCTGCCCACTTGTTCAGATACTCGAAGTCGGGGATGACGGCCGCAACGTTGTACGGTCGCTGCTCGCCATGCACCATCACTTGTGAGATGTAGCCCGACAGCATTAGGGACTCCTCGATCGGTGAAGGCACGACGTACTTGCCGTTCTCGAGCTTGTACTGCTCCTTGATGCGACCACGGATGTACAGGTAGCCGTCGCTGTCGAGGTGGCCGAGGTCGCCTGTGCGGAATCCGCCATCGGGTGTGAACACCTCGTCGTTCGCCTCGGGCAGGTTGTAGTAACCCATCATCACGTTGGGTCCATACACGACGATCTCACCGACGGTGTTGTCTCCCGTCACATCCGTATCGATCTTGATCGTCACGCCGGGTATGGCCCTCCCGACCGACCCGACCCGCCGTCCGCTCTTCGTGTTGCACGTTGCGATCGGGCTCGTCTCGGTCAGTCCATAACCCTCGTACACCGTGATACCGACGGCCGAGATGAGATCGGCTACTTCCGTCGAAATGGCCGCACCGCCAGAGAACGCGTACTTGACCCGACCACCGAACCTCGCACGGACCTTCGAGAACACCAAGGTGTCGAAGAGACCGTGCTGGATGTCGACCAGGCGAGACCGTTTCCCGCGTCGTGCGAGCGTCTCCTTCTTCTGGGCATTACCGAGTGCCGTGTTGAAGAGCTTCTCCTTGACGCCGCCTTCCTCCTTCATCAACTTCACGAGCCCGTCGTAGACCTTGTTGAAGACGGTCGGCACGGCAACGAGCAGCGTCGGCTTGATTTCCGGCATGTCGCGGGTGAGGAACTTCGCACTCGTGATACCGGTCGATGCTCCGAAGAAGATCAGGGCGTGGAGTTCAACGGTCTGGCCGAACGAGTGTGCCCACGGGAGGAACGAGGCCGAGCGGTCGTCCTCCTCGAGCGGGAAGATCTCTGCAACGGCGTTGAGATTCGAGGCGATGTTCGAGTGCGACAGCATCACACCCTTGGGACTGCCCGTCGTGCCCGATGTGTAGATCAGACCGGCGAGGTCAGCGGGTGCCACGTGGGAGGCTGCAACGGGGTTCTCCGCTCCACGCGCGAGGAGCTCCTCGTAGTCGATGGCGTTTCCGCCCGCGGGGTCGTCGATGACCACGATGGTCGCAAGGTCGGGCAATTCGGACTGGAGTTCCTCGAGCTGTGCACGGATCCCATCGGTCGCGACGAATGCCACCTTTGCACCGCAGTCGTTGAGGATGTACTTCCAATCCTTCTGCGTCTGGGCCTCGTACATCGGCACCCAGGCCGCCCCGAGGCTGTACGTTGCGTAGGCTCCGACGGCCCACTCGACACGATTGTCCGAAATGATCGCGACGCGATCGCCGTGCCCGATACCGAGACCCGCAAGTCCTCCGCGGGCCTTGTCGATCGCAGCACCGAACTCGCGATAGGTGATCCAGTCCCACGCCCCGTCGGCGGTGCGTCGTCCGAAGAGCTGGTTGTCGGGGAACAATGTCACGCTCTGCGCGTACAGGTCGGAGAGGGTGGCTACATCAGCTGGCATCGGGATCCTTTCGGGGGTGTACCTCTCACAATAGAGGAATCGGTGACGGTCGATATGGGGAAACTCGATACCATGGAGATATGGACGATTCCCTATCCCTTGGACGGTACATACGACAGTCCCGCCTCGACCGCGGGATGAGTCTTGGCCAGTTGGCCACCGAAATCGGGCGCTCCTCGTCCTCCGTGCGTCGGTGGGAGCGTGACGAGGTTGCACCGGCGCTGGCGGTCATGCCGGTGCTGGCTGAGGCTCTGCATGTCGACGTCGGTGAGCTCGAGATGCGCAGACCGGGTCTTGTCGACGACTCGGACGATGTCGCCTCCATCCACGAGGCGGTCGTGGTCGGTCCTGCGACGATCGAACAACAAGCAGTACTCGGCGCACCACAAGCCGAACAAAGCAAGTCATCGCGTCTCGGGCTGTTCGGGGACATGTGGTCCGCTCTGTCCGAAGGCAGGGAATCATGGATCGGCTGGGTGCGCGGCATCGCTACGGCGGTCTTTGTCATCCTCATGCTTGTTGTCTTTGTCTGGGCGGTCGGTGAGCTGTTCGAGGCGCTCAAGCAAGTGTGGGATTCACTCGGGACCGATTGACGGCATCCGGGTTCAGCCACGATCCAGGCCGGACGAAACATCTCGGACATGTAGCCCGCGCACCGACTACCTTCATCGACATGAGACGATCGGTTCTGCTCGCCACCATCTGCGCCCTCGTACTCGTCGCCTGTGGGGGTGGTGATGGTGGATCATCTGGTGACGCGCTTGTGGGTATCAGGGCGTCGACTGATCCAGCCGTCGGTGACAGTCGTCTTCTCTTTGCGGTCAATGAGATCGGGGGAACGCGCCGCGGATCGCCGGAAGAGGCTGTGACGGTGGTGGCCAAGCCTCTTGATCAGCCGTCGCGTACCCTTGAGTCCGAGGCCAGGTTCGTGTGGATCGTTCCCGGAGTGTCGGGTCTCTATCTTGCCGACGTCCCGTTCGACACGCCCGGCGTCTGGCAGATCGACTTCTCGATCTCGACGGGGGAAGCCACCGATCCGTTTCTCATCGATGTCCAGGCAGAACCCATGACGGTAGCGATCGGAGAGCAAGCGCCTCGCGTCGAAACACCGACCATCCCCGACACCCCGCTCGCCGATCTGACTACCGACTCGGATCCGATGCTGTCCCTATACGAAACGTCGCTCGACGAGCTGCTCGACAACGGACGACCCACGGTTGCGCTGTTTGCCACGCCGGCGTTCTGCACGTCGGCTGCCTGTGGACCCCTCCTTGAGCAGACGAAGGCCCTTGCCTCCACGCATCCCGGCACCGACTTCATCCACATCGAGATCTACGAGGGTTTCAACGAACCCGGCTTTGCACCCGACGTTGATCATCTTGTCCAAGCAGTGCGTGATTTCGGGCTGCCGTCGGAGCCCTGGATCTTCGTGATGGACGGATCCGGGACCGTGGTCGCACGGATCGAGGGAGTTCTCGCCGATGGGGAACTCGAAGCGTTGCTGGCAAGGAACTAGGGAGATGGTCAGGTGAAGAGAACGTTCATGGTGACACTTGTCGTGGTGATGGGCGCCACGTTGGTCGGCTGTGCGTCGTCGGAGGATGCAACCAACGAGATCGAGGGCATCGTCACGGAAGTGACGGGAGACCTCACGAATGTGCAGTCCTTCGTCGTCCTCGACAGCGAAGGTGACAGCCATCTCTTCACGCCCGCACCGGGTCTGCTGTTCCACGGAGGACCGCTGTCGCATCTTCGGGAGCACATCGTCACGGGTGAGCGCGTCGTGGTCACCTTCACGGACTCCGACTCGGGTGCCAGGACCGCGATTCTGGTCGTGCATGCCGATGGTGGGACCGCACCCGACTCGGACGCCGATCATGATCACGACGACGGGTCCCATGATCACGATCACGGCGACACGAGTACGACCACAGGCGGATGAGACCGCCGTGTGTCAGGTGGCGAGCAGCTCGGTGTCTTCCTTGTACGCAGGCGGCCGGACGATCACATAGGTGATCCAGGCGACGATACCGCCAGCCACCAGACCGGCGAGACCAGCGAGAACCACGAAGTCGGCGACGCCGATGACGACGGCACCCTGGTCGATGGATCCGAGCACGCTGATCCCGAGCGGAAGGATGGCCATGGCGCCGATGGCGCCGAGGAGAGCACCGAGTGGGATCACGACGGCGAGCGATGACTTGGATTCCGGTTCGATCACCCGCCCGACAGCCCGCGTGATGATGGCGACCACCGCTCCACCGACGAGCCCGGAGAGGACGACGAGCTGCCACGTCGCTGACGCTGCAGGCTGGAAGGTGGGGACGACCCGGGAGCCCTGGGGCACCGCGGTGAGCGAGGGGATGGCACCGGTTGCGGCGACAAGCGTGAACAGTGCAAGGGCGATGACAAGTCCCGACACGGCGCCGACGACGGTTGCTGTGATATAGCTCGGCTTCATGGCTTCAATAGTAACGGCAAACCCATCCACGGAGTCGCTGGTCGAGCGCCGCGGGCCTACCGGTTGCACACGTCGGGCGCGTAGATACCGATCACCTTGTCGTCGTCATCCTGACCGGCGACCGGACCCCACAACAGCACCGTGTCAGACGATGCGCTGCGCACCTCGTAGATCTCTTCGAGTTTGGGGTCGGTGGAGAATGACACGACTTGGTCTGCGTAGATGGTCTTCAACTCTCTCACCGTGTCGGTGAGGGCAAGACCACTCAACGTCGTGATCTTGGCAGGATCCGACGTGATGTCGCCGAACGTCGTGTCGTTGCGGAAACCGTTGAAGATCTCCTGCCCGCCGTTCTTCGTCACGATTGCAGCGAACGTGCCGAAGGTCAGGACGCGCTCAAGATCCCCTGCACACACTCCGTATTGACCCGTCGAGGTCTGCCAACCGGTGTCGACCGGATCGCCGAATGATGCGACGAGCCGCCCTATCGCGGTGGCAGCATCCATCCCGAAGTCGATGTCGGGGATGTCGTTGTCGTTGACCCTGAGACCGTCGGTCTTCATCTTGAGGTCGTCTGCCGGGATCGCGGGGGAAACCGGATCGTATGGATCCGTGGCCGGAAGTGTGGTGTCGGTCGATTCCGTTGTGGTGGTGGATGAATCGTCCAGGGTCGTTGTCGTCGATGAGTCCGGGTCCGTGGTTGTCGTCGTGTCGGTTGCGGACTGATCGGCTTCACCACCGAACAGCTGGAACACAGCCACAGACAACGCCACGAGCAGGAGTCCGATGATCAGACCGGTGAGCAGTGGTGAACCCGGCGGTTGGCCCTGTGGTGGGCCGGGAGGTGGTGGTGCGCCGACAGGTTGGTACGGTCCATCGGCGTACGGGTCAGTCCATCCGGGCGGATTCTGGTACGGGTCCCGTGGGTCGCTCACAGCTGCGCTCCTGGTTGGCTGGGACGCATTGTATGTCCGTTCTGATTCTGCGTGCAGACCAAACGCCTGTCAGCCCTCGTCCTTGGCGAGTTCGGTGCTGTACTCGGCTTCGATGATGTCGCGCGGGGAGGTGGTTGCCACGACGATCGACTGATTCGCCGCTGATCGTGTCAGACGGACGGGAATCTCGAGTCGCTTGATCGAATCGAGGTCGATGTCGCGCAGCGACCATGCGAGGGCTACGGCCTCAGCGAGACCGATCGTGTCGCTGAGCGTGAACGCATCGGCGAGTTCGGTGATGGCGTTGGTCAGTTGGCGCGGCGAGTCGTATCGCTGGAGCTTGCTGAACAGTTTGAGTATGACGTCCTGCTGGTGCTGGTTGCGCAGCAGGTCGCTTGCACCCGGCATCGTGTGCCACCCGCCGTCCCTGAACTCCTCGGTGTGACGCGAACGGACCCATGCAAGGGCTTGTTCGCCGTTGGCGGTCATGCAGCCGCCGGGAAGGTCAAGATGGGCCTTGGGGTCGCGAACCGGATGGTCGAGACACAACGGGATGCCACCCACCGCGTCGATGATGTCGACGAATCCGTCGAAGTCGAATTGTGCGAAGTGATCGACGTTGATGCCGGTCATCTCCGACACCTGGACCGACAGCAGTGTTCCGCCGTTGATGTCCTTGCGCGCACACCCCTTGGCCAGCACGTTGATCCGGCCTTCGCCACCGGTGCATGGATTGTTCACCCACAGATCCCTCGGGAACGACATCATGAACGGCGCCTGACCATTGGTCGGAAACACGAGGTACAGGATCACGTCGCCGTTGCCTGACAGTTCATCCCCGCCGATGAGAAGCACGCTGCGGTAGGTCTCATCGGGAAGTGGTGGGAGGGTCGACGTTGTCGGGGGTGTCGGTCCATCGTCGGGTGGCAATGTGGTCGAACTCGTGAGTTGACTGAGAGCTTGCTGGGCGTCTGAAAGGGCGTAGCTGTCGCGCTCGATGTTGTTCCATGACATGGCAACCTGGAATCCGGCGATCGCGACGGACAGCACGAGCAGCATTGCTGTGGTCGTTGCAAGCCTTCCGGCGAGCATCCGCCACGAACCGTCGGACGGTTCATCGGACCACTGTGTATCGACAAGCCACCAAACGGCGACGCCTGCGATCGCTCCCAGAATCGACGCGCCGACAAGGAAGAGGGCCGATGTGTGGAACGGAAGGAGCACCATGAAAACGATGACGGCGACCACCACCGAAACGATGTTGGCGGCTGTCAGGAATCGATGATGTTTCTTTCGCGACGGCATGGCAGGTGAACGGTACCGCTCAAACCAATGTTCTGGATGCGCGAAGTCGAAATGACTCGGGCGATCGCAGGCTCAGTTGGCTCTGTTCGTGATGAACCCGACCACCGGTGCACCTGCTTCGGCGAGTTTGGACGCCGCTGTTGCTATCACGCCGTTGTCGGCGCCCTCGGACACCACGAGGATGGAGCCGTCTGCGTGCGCTGCGAGATGTGTCGTCGTGTCGGACCACCCGATCGGTTGACCGTCGATGAGAATGAGGTCCGCGCTCTCCGACACGCTCTCGATTGCGTCTGCCAGGGCAATGCCGGACAGGATGGTGGGATCGTCGGTAGGGGCTCCGGAGGGAATCATCGGGAACCGCGTCCGATCGTCGATGATCCACATCCTCGCCGCCTGGCGAATGATGACTTCGCCCGTTGCGAGTTCCGTGAGCCCTGGTATCGGACCGGTCGTGAGGAACCTCGACATCCCATGGCTCGAGGCGTCTCCATCGATGAGTAGGACGCGACGTCCGTAGCGGCTGGCAGCGATGGCAAGGTTGACGGCCACCGTCGTTGCCCCTTGCCCGGGAGCAGGGCTTGTCATGATGAAGATCTTGCCGACGGTGGAGCCGTCGACCGCCTGTGCTGATTCGGCGTAGGCCGCAGCGAGGTCGCCGATGGGTGCGGCGGCGATTCCGGGGGAGGTGTCAACCGGAATCCGACCCAGATCAGGGACTTCGCTCAGCGGTGGGGGAGCCTTCTTGCCGATGCGCATCATGCACCCGGTGGGCAGGGTGAGGGCGAGTAGATCCCGATGATGGTGCCATCGGCGTCCGTGCTGGTCACCGGTCCCCACAACAGCAGGTCACCACCGTCGACCAGTCGGAAGTAGTCCTGACCATCGATGACCTCGAAGGTGACCGTGTAGGAGGTGTAGGTGTCCTGGAGCTCTTTGACCGTGTCCCCGAGTTTGATTCCCGAAAGGGTTGCGAGGTCGACCGTTGCCTCCCCTATGCCGAGGTCCTCGTACTTGAACGCAACGAACAGGGACTCGGGCTCGAACCCGTCGAACAGTGCTCGCAGTGGCCCCCACTGCAGCCAGTACTGCTCTTCGGGGACGCACACATCGTCATTCCCTGCGAGCTCCGCCTCCCCGAGGCTCGCAACGAGGATTCCCGCCGACTCAGCCAGGGTTGTACCGAAGTCGATCGGTCCGATGCCTGCGGCCTTCAGGGTCAGTTCGTCCTGGGGAACCGGATTGCCTACGGCCGGCCATGACGAGGCCGGAGGGAACGCAACGGTGGTCGTCGTGGTCTCGTCGGGTTGCGAGCTCGTCGTCGTCTCGTCACCCTGTGTCGTGGTTGTGGAATCCGTAGCCTCTGTGGTTGTGGTCTCTGCGGCCAAGGTCGTCGATGTCGAATCACCACTGAAGAACGCGACATAGGCCCAGAACGCACCCACGCCGAGGAGGAGCACGAGGGGGACAAGCCATATCGCTTTGCTCTTGGGAGGCTCGGGTGGGAGGGTCCATTCGTCGACACCGAATTCACCGGTGTCGTGGGGTGCGAGGTCACCAGTCGATGGCGGTGGCGGCACGGCGGCTGCGGCACCGGCGGCAACTGCAGCGGCCCCCGCAGCGGCTCCGGCAACCACTGCCGCCGGTGGGACGACGGGGACGGCTTCGATGTGTACATCGATCCACGGCTTGCCACAGTTCGGGCACAAGGTCTCATCGGCAGGTCTTGGCGTACCGCAATGGATGCAGATGGGGAGATTCGATGTGGTGTCGCTCATGGCGGTCAGGATACGTCGAACGACAGAATGCATAGGTCTTTCGGATTGGATGATGGAGGATGGATCATGGATGATGGATCAGTTTCAGAGGACAGAGGAGTCGCTCTCCGCTCTCCGCTTACCGCTCTCCGCTTTCCGGATCCATCCTCCATCATCCACAATCCTTCTGTGGCTGAAAGCTGAAAGCTGAGAGCTCAAAGCTACTCATTCATCGATTTCAGGTAGGCGGCCACATCGAGCAGATCCTGGGCATTGAGTCTTTGGTTCCCACCCGACGGTGGCATCGCCAGACCCGTGACGTTGTCAGGATGGTCCTTTGTGCGCCCGACCCGTATGAACTCGGCGAGGTCGTCCTCGGACATCGAGGCGATGAACACGTTGTCGACGAGCGGTTTGCCGAGACCGTCGATTCCCAATGCATCCCCCCGATGGCACGCTGCACACGATCCCCTGTAGACCTCCGCCCCGCGAGCGACGTCACCGGGAACAAGGTCCTCAGGAGCGATCGACGTCGCGGTCGTGCTCCCGCCGCAGGCGGCCAGGAGCATCGAAGCAGCGACCACCACAGCACCAAGAGCGAATCGAATCGGCGTCACCGGGGGGAGGGTAGGGAGGTTTAGCCTGTTCCCAGAATACCGGGTACCGAATAGCGGAATGCGAATACCGAATACCGAGTACCGA
>CAZDIQ010000085.1:0-2569 GCA_964505525.1 uncultured Acidimicrobiaceae bacterium
GGCTCGCAAGCTCGCCCGTCCCCCCTGAAGGGAGGACGCGAAGACAGTGCGGACGCGACTGTGGACTGTGGACTGTGGACTGTGTACTTGCTCTTTGAATCTTGAATCTCGGCGCAGCCGTTACGCTACCTCTATGTCCCGAATGCCAAAAGATATGCGTCAGCTCATGCAGCAGGCACAGCAGATGCAAGCACAGATGATGGCCGCACAGCAGGAGCTCGCAGCCAAGACGTACGAAGGCAGCTCAGGCGGTGGTGTGGTGAAGGCGACGATCAAGGGGACGGGAGAACTCGTGTCCGTCGACTTTGATCCAGCCGTTCTCGACCCTGATGACCCCGAGATGGTCGGTGACCTGGTCGTCGCTGCCGTCAATCAGGCCCTGGGTGCCATGAGCGCCGACGCCGAGGCGTCGATGGGCGGAGCAGCAAGCGGCCTCGATCTCGGTGGCATGTTGGGCTGATGTTCGAGCCCCCTGTCCAACGACTGATCGACGAGCTGTCCCGCCTCCCCGGCATCGGTCAGAAGAGTGCCCAACGGATTGCGTTTCATCTCCTCAACACCGAGGAGGCCGACGCGATCAGACTCGCCGATGCGATCACCGACATGCGCTCGACCATTCATCTGTGCCGTCGGTGTTTCAACGTCACCGCCGAGGACGAGTGCTCGATCTGCAGAGATGTCCGGCGGGATACGTCCATCGTGTGCGTTGTCGAACGTGCCCAGGACATCCCGGTCCTCGAGCGAACCCAGAGTTTCAAGGGCCGGTATCACGTGCTCGGTGGTGCGGTCTCACCGATTGCAGGGATCCACGAGGACCAGCTCAGACTGAAGGAACTCGTCGCCCGGGTCGAAGCCGAACACATCACCGAGGTCATCGCCGCCACGAATCCGACGCTCGAGGGCGACACGACCGCCATGGTCGTCGCCCGTCGCCTCAAGCCCCTCGGGGTCAAGGTCTCACGCCTTGCAAGCGGTCTCCCCGTCGGTGGCGACCTCGACTACGCCGACGAAGTGACCCTCGGAAGAGCTCTATCAGGAAGACTGGAGATCTAGGTCCCTTCAGCTCACAGCTTTCAGCTCTCAGCTCTCAGTTCTCAGTCATCTGTCATCTGTCATCAGTCATCAGTCATCTGTCCTCTCCGCCGGCGTTACTGTCCATGCCAATGAACTATCAGGCTCTCTATCGCAAGTATCGACCGCAGAGGTTCGACGAAGTCGTCGGTCAGGATCACGTGACAACGACCCTTGCGCGTGAGGTCGTCCAGAACAAGGTCGCCCACGCCTACCTCCTCGCAGGACCGCGCGGTACCGGCAAGACCACGACGGCACGTCTGCTTGCCAAATCCCTGAACTGCGCCAACCGTGCGGATGACGGGGAGCCCGACAACACCTGTCATTCGTGCATTGCGATCACCGACGGAACATCGCTCGATGTGATCGAACTCGACGCTGCCTCGAACAACAAGGTCGAGGACGTCAGAGAAATCCGCATCAACGCATCGACGATGACCGCAACCGCGGGGTCGCGACGGGTGTACATCCTCGACGAGGCGCACATGTTGACGCGAGCCGCAGGCAACGCCCTGCTCAAGGTGCTGGAGGAACCGCCGGAGCACGTGATATTCGTCCTCGCGACGACGGAGCCATACAAACTGCTCGACACCATCAGATCCCGTTCGCAACGATTCGACTTCCATCCCGTGGCGACCGAGACCCTCATCGACTACCTGGCCAAGGTGGCCGCCGCGGAAGGTTTCACGGCAGACCGCGGAGCTCTCGAAGCGGTGACGTCACACTCGGGTGGGTCTGTCCGCGACGCCATGAGTCTCCTTGAACAGGTCGCGGCGCTCGGCTCCGGAACCGTCTCGGCAGCAGGTGTCACGAAGGCGCTCGGTCTTGCGGATCAGCAGGTGTACGCCCGGTTCGTCAAGGTCATCGCCGAGGGTGATGCCGCCGCCGGTCTCGGATTGATCGCAGAACTCGCGGGCACCGGCACGGATCTCCGACGGTTCATATCCGATGCGATTGCACACTTCCGCGGCATCTTTCTCGCCCAGTACGCATCGAACATCGACGAGGTGGTTGATGCCTCTGCCGAGACCATCGCCGAATGGACCGCACAGGCCAAGCTGATCCCAGCAGGCGATGTGCTTCGCACCATCGATGAGTTGTCCAATGCCCTGCTCCAGCTGCGAGAGGGGCGCGAGGAGCGCCTCGTCGTCGAGATCGCCGTGATCCGCCTCACCAGACCCGAGGCGGTCCCGTCCCTTGACGGCATCAACTCGAGAATCGACCGCCTGGACAGAGACCTATCGGAATTGAAACGAGCGGGGCTCGAGATCCAAGATCCACGATCCAGGATCCAAGACACCGGACCCCCCGACAGACCGTTTGTAACGTCGGAGGTCGCTGGGATCGCTGAGATCTCTGATTCAGAAGACAAGTCCACAGTCCACAGTCCACAGTCCACAGTAGGGAGTGGTGAACGGAGCGGGGAGAGCGCTCCCCCTTCCGGTTCGGAGAGCGGAGAGCGGACAGCGGAAAGCGCTCCCCCTTCCGGTTCGGAGAG
>CAZDIQ010000085.1:2669-8887 GCA_964505525.1 uncultured Acidimicrobiaceae bacterium
GCGATCATGGCGGACATCAGACACGTCATCGGTCCTCGTCGTCAGGCGCTCCTGCGAGAGGCGACTCCGACAGCCGTCGAAGGGCAGAGTGTCATCTTCGAAGTCGCGTCCCACATGCATTTCCACCTTGAGCAACTCAAAGCGGACAAGGAAGTCACATCGGCCATCGTGACGGCATGTCAGGAACATCTGGGGACGCAGGTCGGTGTGGTGTTCAGATCGGCCGACGCTCCTCCACTGTCAGCAGCAGAGGACACCGAGCGGGCGCCCGACAAGGACGACCTCAGATCAGCCGACGATGAAGAGGCAATCGACCCTGTGAACGTCGTCGTCAACGTGTTCGACGGCCAGATCGTCGAGGAGTAGGCGTGCGGTTGGGAATCGATCTCGACGGTGTCGTCGCGGATTTCAACGTCGGCTGGATGACCCGATACAACGAGGAACGCGGAACCTCGCTCGTCGCAGAGCACGTCGACCACTGGGATGCGATGGTGAGCCTCACCGACTTCGAGTCCGACAGCGAGTTCTGGGAGTGGGCAAAGAACGGGGACGGTCCCGGTCTGTTTCGCAATCTCCCCGTGTTCCCTGACGCACTTCCTGCCCTTGGTCGTCTTTCGGTCGACCACGACATCGTCATCATCACCACGAAGCCCAAGTGGGCGATCCACGACACATACGCATGGCTTTCGGACCATCGCATACCGACGCACGAGGTCCACATCACCGAGGAGAAATGGAAGGTCGACTGTGACGTCTACCTCGATGACGGTCCGCACAACCTCGAGCTCCTGGTGAGGGAACGTCCCGATCGCACGGCGGTGCGCTTCGTGAGGCCCTGGAATGCACCGGTGTTCGGTGCGCTCGACGTTGCCGATTGGAACGACTTCGAGGCCCTGGTGAGTCGGCAGTACTGCTGAGAACTCGCACCCAGCGATGGCGCTAGTCTTGCGACAGCTGGAAGGGGCGAAACCGCTTCCACGGAGGGAGAATCCAACATGAACAAGCGAAGCATTGTTGCGTTGCTCGTTGCCCTCGTCATGGTTCTTGCTGCATGTGCGAGCACGGGCTCAGACGACACGACGACGACAACGGCGGCAAGCGGCGGAGATACCACCACAACAACGGCGGCAACTCCGGACGACACGACAACGACCACAGTTGATCCCAAGGCCGACTGGCCGGAGCGGGTCATCTACGGCTTCATTCCATCAGAACGACAAGAGACACTCGCTGTCACGGTGCAGCCATACATGGACTATCTGTCCAACGCACTCGGGATCGAAGTCGAGGGTGTCATCACGGCTGACTACAACGGTCTTGTCGTGGCGATGGGCGCAGGTCAAGCAGACCTCGGTGCTTTCGGGCCCCTTGGCTATGTCCAGGCAGCGGAGCAGTATCCGACGATCGAACTCCTGATCCAGTCGGTGCGGTTCGGTTCTTCGACATACCACGGACAGTGGATGACGAACGATCCGACCATCTGCAATGAACCACCGGTCGTCGGCGCGCTCGACAACCTCGCTGACGGCGTCACGATCGTCGGCGGAGACGAGGTACTCGCTCTCCAGGTCGGTTGGGTGTACAACGATGACGGAGTGCTCGTCCAGGAAGTCATCGACAACCAGGAGATTGCAAAGGGCACCGTGTGCATCGGTGACCTTGAAAAGGTCGCCGGCAGATCGGTTGCCTTCACGAGCGCATCGTCGACATCGGGCGGACTGTTCCCACAGCTCCAGCTCGTGCAGCTCGGAATCGACCTTGAGAACGACATCGAGTACACGTACGTCGGATCACACGACAACGCTGTTGCTGCCGTCTACAACGGTGACTCCGACATCGGTCTCTCGTTCGATGATGCCAGGCGCAACCTTCGCACTGAGCATCCCGATGTCGGTTTGAAGGTCATCACCTTCAACCTGACACCTGAGATCCCGAACGACGTCGTTGCCGTCCGTGGAGAGCTGCCGGACAGCCTCAAGCAAGCAATCTTCGACGCGACCGAAGCGTTCCTCGCTACTGAGGAGGGCGTTGCGATCTTCGACGAGATCTACGGTTGGACGGGAATCCAGGTTCCCGTTGACAGCGACTTCGATGTGGTGCGCGATGCGGCTGCATCTGGTCTCGGGTAGTAGCTAGGAGAGACATGGGAGGGGGCCAGCACGGCCCCCTCCCTTTCTTCATATATGTCACGAATCGAATTCACACAAGCGTCCGTCACCTACCCGGGCGGACTCACGGCGCTCAAGGGTGTCAACCTGACCATTGAGCAGGGCGAGTTCGTCGTCATCGTCGGCCTCTCTGGGGCCGGCAAGTCAACGCTGTTGCGGTCTATCAACGGACTCGTTCCTGTCACAGGTTCCGTGGTCGTTGACGGCCGGGAGGTCGTTGGTGCCTCCATTCGGGAAATCAGGGAAATCCGCTCCGACGTCGGCATGATTTTCCAGACGTTCAACCTCGTCAACCGCTCAACAGTCATGAACAACGTGCTGATGGGCAGGCTCTCCAAGGTGCCGCGTTGGCGCTCGATGCTCAGCCTGTGGCCGGCAAAGGACAAAGAAATCGCCCTTCAGTCCCTTGAGCGAGTCGGCATCGTCGAGAAGGCGTATGTGCGGGCATCCGACCTTTCCGGTGGCCAGCAGCAGCGAGTTGGTATTGCAAGAGCTCTCGCACAAGAACCCAAGATCATCCTCGCCGACGAGCCAGTCGCTTCGCTCGACCCCGTGACGTCGCACATCGTGATGCGGGACCTCAAACGCATCAACCGCGACCTGGGCATCACGACCGTCATCAACCTTCACTTCCTCGATCTGGCCCGCCAATACGGTGAGCGCCTCATCGGACTGCGCGCCGGCGAACTCGTATACGACGGCACGCTCGACAACGTCGACGACGACGTCTTCCGCGACATCTACGGAAGAGCAATCACCCCGGACGACCTTGTCGGAGAGGCAGCTTCGTGACGATCCTCGCCGAACCGGAGGCACAGGTTCGGCCGCCGGAGCCGCCGAGGTCCCGAGAGTTCCTCGTCCCGATCGTTCTGTACACGATCGCCGTTGGTCTCACCGGGTTCATCGGAGAGATCGGACCGCTGTGGGGGACCGCCGTCGGTGCCCTGACCTTTGCGCTCTTCTGGCATATCCGCATGACGCGATCGATGCTGGATGCCGCCATGCTCGTCGTAGGAGGAGCTATCGGCTTCTCGCTTTTCAGCCTCGTACTTGTCAACCGTGACACTGGCATCACGACCGCGATTGCGCTCCAGGCTGCACTTGCCATCGCCGTCGTAGGCATTTTCTCCGGGATCGTTGTCATGAGGAACAGCTCCGGACTCAGGTTCCCTTCGGTTGTGCTCAACGCAGTGGCGTGGGGCGGCGGTGCGTACATCGTCCTGTTGACCGCAGTTGCCCTTGGACTCATCCAACAGCAACGCGGTGATGGCCGCCAGGAGTTGACGATCGCCCTTTTCATCGGTGTCTCGGTCGCGTCCGGTCTGCTTGGAGCAACCGCAGGGATTTCCTTCTGGAGCCGCCTGCCAGCATCGTTCGCCGTTGGATTCAGCTTCCTCGTGACCATCCTTGCGTGGAACGAGATTGGTTTCTCGATCGTGGAAATCTTCACCGAGATCACGAGGATCGGCGAGTTCATCGGTCAGTTCTGGCCACCTGACTTCACGTGGCCGAAGAGCCCGGGGCAGCCAGAGAGCTTCAACATGGCTGGAGCCCTACTCGAGACGTTCCAGATTGCCATCGTCGGGGCAACGGTCGGGTGCCTGCTCGCTGGACCCCTGTCTTTCTATGCGTCGAGGCCCACGTCGCCGAACAAGACCGCCTATTGGCTCTCCAAGTCCTTCCTCAACATCGTGCGAACGATTCCCGACTTGTTCTGGGCGGTGCTGTTCGCAGCAGCGGTCGGGTTCGGTAGGCCGTTCGCAGGGGCCCTGGCCATGATCATGTTCTCCGTTGCCATCATGGGCAAACTGTTGTCAGAAACCGTCGATGCCATCAACCTCGGGCCACTTGAGGCGGCAAAGGCTGCAGGGGCGACACACAACCAGATCATCATGAAGGCGGCAGTTCCCCAGGTGGCTCCTGACATCGTGGCCTACGGGCTGTACGTGTTCGAACTGAACATCAGGGCATCGGTCGTCATCGGCTTCGTCGGCGCAGGTGGTATCGGGCGACTCCTTGACGAACGACGACAGTTCTTTGCCTGGGACCAGGTCATGGCCATCGTCCTCGTCATCTTTGCTTCGGTGCTTGTGATCGAAGCAATCTCGATCTACGTGAGGAGGAAACTGGTATGACGGTTCCCGACCTCGCTCCAGACAGCATGATCGACATGGCACGACCACCACAGCCCGTGTGGCCGACGGTTATCAAATGGGGGGCAACCATCGGGATCCTGATCCCGTTCCTGTGGTCGGTGGTCGGGCTCGAAATCTCGCCAGCGCGTATGTGGCAGGCACCGGGACAGATCTTCACACTGGTCGCAGGTATGTTCCCGCCAGACTTCTCGAATCCGACACGACTGATGTCGAAACTGCTCGAGTCGCTCTACGTGGCCTGGATCGGGACGTTGATCGGTGCCATCTTCTCGTTCCCGTTCGGCTTCATGGCAGCCACGAACATCGCACCGCGCTGGATGATGATCCCCACGCGAGGTTTGATGTCAGCCATCAGGGCGTTTCCCGAACTGGTCCTCGCGATCATCTTCATTGTTCCTTTCGGACTCGGTCCCTTCACAGGGGCGCTCGCGATCGGGCTCCATTCGATCGGGACACTCGGCAAGCTGACATCGGAAGTGATAGAAGGCGTAGACGAAGGACCGGTGGAAGCGATAGGTGCGTCCGGTGGCACACGGATGATGCGCATGCGCTTCGGTGTCGTCCCCCAGGCAATGCCGAACATCGTTGCGTATTGGCTCTACCGATTCGAGATCAACGTGCGCGCATCCGCCGTCCTCGGACTCGTCGGCGCAGGCGGCATCGGTGCCGAAATCGTCGCCCGTCTCCAATACCGGGGTGATTGGCCGAAGGCGGGTGCTGCGCTGATCCTCACGGTCGTCGCTGTTCTCATCATCGACGCGATCTCGGCGGCGATCCGCAGGCGCATCATCACAGGGCAGCCGATCGACAGCGTGCTCGGTCGCACGATGATGGTGATCACCGGTTCCTCACGGGACCCTCGCCGAGACCTCACACCGACGTGAGCGAGTTCGTCCTCAGGACCAGAACGGTCTCAGAGGATCAGGAAGCGTTGATCCTCGCTCCTGGCGCACGACGTTCGGTCGATGCGTCCCCGAGGCTCGAGCCCGAGGAACCCGACGAGTGGCGAACACCGTTCGAACGCGATCACGACCGCATCGTGCACTCAAAGGCCTTCCGGCGACTCAAACACAAGACACAAGTGTTCATGAACCCCGAAGGCGACCACTACGTCACACGGATGACCCACACGCTCCAGGTGACGCAGGTTGGTCGGTCGATAGCGCGGGCACTGTCGTTGAACGTGTCGCTGGCAGAGGCGGTGTGCCTCGGACACGACGTCGGCCACTCGCCGTTCGGTCACACAGGCGAAGACGCCCTCTCGGAGTTCGTCGAGGGCGAATGGCGGCATTCGGAACAGTCCGTTCGCATCTTCGAGGTCCTTGAGCCACTCAACCTCACACCTGAGGTCCTTTCAGGGATCAGAACCCACCCGTGGAGGGTCGCCGAGCGCGCAACCACGCACGAGGGTGACGTCGTCAAGTACGCCGACCGGATCGCATACCTCGCCCACGATGCGCTCGACGCCATCCGCGCAGGGGTGCTCGAAGAGGTCGACATACCCAAGCGGGCAATCGACGCATTCGGCGAACCCGGACGTGACTGGGTGGCTTCGATGGTCACAGCCGTGATCGATGAGTCGTACAAGCAATCGAAGATCACCATGGAGCCCGCAAAGCTCGAAGCGATGCACGAGCTACGCAGTTTCATGTTCGAAAGGGTCTATCTCCGCCCCGAGATCGAGAACCAGCAGCGCCGTGCCAAAGAAATCGTCCGCGACCTCGTCAGCTACTACCTCGAACACCTTGACCAGCTCCCCGAGTCGTATCAGCATCCCGACGCCGACGACCTCACCCAGGTCATCGACTTCGTCGCAGGCATGACCGACCGCTACGCCATCCGCATCCACGACGACCTGTTCAGACCAAGGCTGTTCTGAATTCAGCTCTCAGCT
>CAZDIQ010000086.1:0-8720 GCA_964505525.1 uncultured Acidimicrobiaceae bacterium
ATCCGGGGGCGAAACATGAAATTCACATGAGAGGGTGGAAACACCCATGGCCCTAGGGGTAATTGGATTTCGGGTCGGTCGACCACAATCCGTGATCGGTCGTCGGTTTCGCATGTAGTTGCGGTAGTGCGCCGTTGTCGCCATACTTCCGAGCGATTGGGCCCGTCTCGTACGCGGGCTCAGGTGCGAGAAAGGTACGTACGTTGCTAGATGGAATCGTCTCTGTTCTTCACCTTCTGATTTCGTTGTCCCTCATTTTCCTCATCCTGCTCCATGCTGGACGAGGTGGGGGCATGTCCGACATGTTCGGCGGCGGGATGAGTAGTGGGAACGCCGGCGGCTCGACTGTTGTCGAGAAGAACCTCGACCGCCTCACGGTGGTCCTGGCCGTCTTGTTCGCCGTATCCACGTTCTGGTTGACGTGGCTTCTGGCCACCTGATTCCTCCAAGAATCAGGTGATGTGCGTACTAGCGCTTACTAAGGAGGCAAAACCTTGAATCGATTGTGGCGAAGCCGCAAGGTGACATTCATGGTGCTATTGATTGCATTCGCTCTTGTAGCGGCTGCATGTTCTTCATCTGAAGGTGGAGATAGCACCACGACGACCACCGCAGCACCGGCTGACACAACTACTACAACGGCAGCACCCGCTGACACGACAACCACCACGGAGCCCAAGATTGAGCATCCGTACGGTGGCGAAGCGGTCTACGGCAACAGCCAAGAGCCCCCGACGCTCAACTCCTTCCTTCCTGGTGGAAACAACTTCATTGTTTCCATCGTTGGGCAGGGTTACGCAGCGGGTGTCCAGGAGATTTCCGGCTACACGCTTGAACTGATTCCTGAACTCGTGACGGAGCTCCCAACCGCAGGCAATGGCGGCGTTGTCACCAATGACGACAACACCATGACCGTGAACTACACCATCAAGGATGAGGCAGTCTGGGCTGATGGCACCCCCATCACCGGTGAAGACTTCCAGTTCACGTATGAGACAATCATGAACGAGGACTATCCGATCGTTCGGACGAACTACGAAGACATCACGGAAACTGTGGTCGGCGAGAAGACATTCAGCTTCACGCTTGCACAGCCAACCGTCATCTTCGAGTTCATGTTCGGCGAGATCCTGCCGAAGCACGACATTGAAGGCAACGACTTCGTCGCTGACTACAACGACTCGCGGTGGGTTTCCAACGGACCATTCTCGTTCAAGGAATGGGCAAAGGGTGAGTACATCATCCTCGAGAAGAACCCCAACTACTGGAAGGTCGACGACGAGACCGGGCAGCAACTGCCTTATCTCGACCAGGTGACGTTCCGTTTCATTGGGGAATCCGAGGCACTGATCAACGCATTCAAGGCCCGTGAGGTTCAAGTGATTGACCCTGACCCGAACACCGAGACCATCGAGGCACTTCAGGCGCTTGAGGCCGATGGTGCCGCGGTCGAGGTTCTGAACGGTCCGGTCTGGGAGCACATTGGCTACCAGTTCGCACCGGGACGTTTCGAGCGGAATCCGAACTCTTGTAACGAGAGCTACGACATGCGACTCGCAATGGCCCAGGCCATCGACAGGACCGTCTTCACCGACCAGATCCTCGCCGGCCAGGTCGAACCGCTTGGTTCGTACGTCGATGCGTTCTCGCCGACATTGTCGGGAAGCCAGTGGGATCAGTACACGTTCGACCCAGCAGCAGCAGCCACAAGTTACGCTGCCGCTGTTGCAGAGACGGGTAAAGAGTGCTCAGTCGTCTTCACGACGACGTCCAACAACGCAGCCCGTGTGGTGCTGTCCGAGCTGATGGTGGACATGTTCGCCGCAGCAGGCATCCCATACGCGAATGACCTCGAAGACAGCCAGCTGTTCTTCGGTGAGACATTCGACAAGGCTGAGTGGGACTTTGCTGAATGGGCATGGGTGGGTTCACCCGGTATCGCAGGCCTCGTGAGCATTCACGATGTCTGGGACCCAGAATCACCGCTCCCTGATGGCGACAACGTGTACAGCTGGGGTGTGCCTGGTTCTTCGGAAGAAGGCAGCGAAGCAGCAGTCCGTTACGCCGTGGTGCGTGATGAGATGAACGCAACGGTCGACAGTGATCTCATCGTTCCGCTCATCGCTGAAGCTGAGAAGATTCTTGCTGACAACCTGGTCTTCATCCCTCTCTACGCACGTCTCGTGACGGGTGCGGTTTGGGCTGACATGATTGGGAACTTCAAGATGAATGCCAGTCAGGCGGGTCCGACCTGGAACATCGAGTACTGGTACCGCGTCGAATAGTCGTTGATGCATACCAGTCACCCAGTGTGACAAGAGAAAGGGAGCCCTCCGGGGCTCCCTTTCTTCTTGGCACCTAGATCATGGATGATGGATTATGGATGATGGAACAGCCTTCAGCTCACAGCTCACAGCTTTCGGCTCTCCGAATACCGAATACCGAATACCGAAGGCACAGAGGACAGACCAGGCAGGTGCCAGCGGGAGCCGAAAGTCAAGGACTGTCAACTCAAGAGCTGAAAGCTGAGAGCTGAAAGCTGATGGCTCTTCAAGCATTCATCGGGGGAACAGCGTTATAGTTGTCTCACTCGCGAAGCCGGAGGCGCCGTGTTCGCTTATATCACCAGAAGAGTCGTATACGGTCTGGTAACCCTGCTTGCCCTGAGCATGGTGGTGTTCGGTCTGCTCCAGGCATCGGGCGGTGGACCACTCGATCGCCTCCGGTTGAATCCCCGCATGCAGGACATCATTGCCGAACTCACCCGGTTGTGGGGGCTCGACAAACCGATCTACCAGCAATACCTCACCTGGCTGAAGAACTACCTCACTCCGGTGGACTTCCATGCCAACAACGTCATTCCTTGGATCGTGTTGGCCGTAGCGGTCGTCGCAACCATTGCCGTCATCAGGTTCCTGTCCACCCATTGGAAAGGTGCCATCATCCTGGGGATGTGGGCGGTCGCCCTGTTGGTGATCCTCATGAACATGACGATCGCCTTCAACTGGGGCGTTTCGTTCCAGGGTGGGGGGTCGGTTTGGAATCTCGTCTGGTCGCGGGCAGGAGCGACCTTCAGGCTCGGATTCGCAGCTCTGTTCATAGCCCTCGCCGTCGGTATCCCGCTCGGGATCTATCAAGCTGTGCGTCAGTACTCGTTCTTTGATCAGCTCGGTACGGTCGGGGCATTCCTGATGTTCTCGACCCCGATTTTCGTAGTCGGGATCGGCCTCCAGATCATCATGGCGCTCTACCTCGAGAAGTGGACGGGCGTCAAGCTCTTCTACGTTGCAGGCATGAACGACACCAGTTACTCGTCGATGTCGACATGGGGCCAGATCAAGGACACATTGCAACACCTCATATTGCCGGCCATGTCGATCGCGCTCATTTCGCTCGCGGGCTATGCCCGGTTCCAGCGTGCATCGATGCTCGAGGTACTCCACTCCGACTACCTGCGCACGGCGAAGGCCAAGGGGCTCCCTCGACGCAAGGTGATCGTGAAGCACGCACTCCGCAACGCGCTGATTCCGATTGTCACCTTGGTGTCGCTCGATATCGCGTTCATCATCGGTGGCGCGATCATCACTGAGTCCATCTTCGGCTGGCCCGGTCTCGGTTCCCTGTACATCACGGCAATCGGCACCGTCGACTACCCGGTCGTCATGGCGATCGTGATGATCATCGGGATCGGGATCGTGGTCATGAACATCGTCGCCGACGTGATGTACGGAGTCATGGACCCGAGGGTCCGGTATGAGTGATTTCGAGACGATCCGCGGCCCCGAGGACGAGAAGCCGGTTCTCAGGGCTGAAGGTCTCGCGTTGGAGACCCTCGACTTCGAGACCCACGGAATCGGAATCGAACCCGTAACCCAATGGGACCTGTTCTCGACGAGGCTCCGCCGCCACCGGTTGGCGATGATCGCGACAATCTTCCTGATCGTACTTCTGGTGATCATCCTCACGGCACCCCTCATGGAGAGCAGTGGGTTCATTGATTCACCGACGAAGAGCCTCATCGACCACAACGGGCGCATCCTGTCGAACATCGAACCTCGTGGTTCATCGGACACGGTGTTCTACACCGAGTTCACGGACGGAGTACAGGAGATCCTTCCTGCGTCGTCGACTGCCCTGTGGTTCGGTTCAGACGAGATCGGTCGCTCCGTCTTCTCCCGCGTGATCTACGGTGGGCGTGCATCGATGACGGTCGGCGTCGTGACCGGATTCCTCGTCGCTGCGCTCGGGACGATCTTCGGGTCGCTTTCCGGCTACTACCCCGGTGGTGTGGATCAGTCGCTCATGCGGTTCACCGACCTCGTGCTTGGCCTGCCGTTGCTGCCCGTCGCGATCGTGGTTGGTCGTGTGTTGCCTGAGATCGCGTTTCTCCCGAAGTGGGTCACATCGGGCGCGATGGGGATCGCGTTACTCATCGGACTGCTGTCGTGGGGCGGTCTCGCGCGCATTGTGCGTGCCGAATTCTTGTCGTTGCGCGAGAAGGAGTTCGTCGAGGCGGCGCGCGCTGCTGGCGCGAACGACCGGCGCATCGTGTTCCGGCACATCCTCCCGAACGCCATGAGTCCGATCATCGTCCAGACGACCCTCGTCATCGGTACGGCCATCATCGTCGAAGCGGCGCTGTCATTCCTCGGGTTCGGCGTCAGACCCCCGACCCCCACATGGGGCGGCATGGTCGCCGACGGTGGGCGTTTGGCGGTGCGCGGCTATTGGTGGGGACTCGTGTTCCCCGGTATAGCGCTCGTGACGACCGTGCTTGCAATCAATTTCCTCGGCGACGGTCTTCGTGACGCGCTGGATCCGACCCAGACCATCGAACGAAAGTAGCCACGTGAGCGAACCTCTTCTGTCAGTGCAGAACCTTCGCACGTACTTCTCCACCGAGGAGGGTGTCGTCAGGGCGGTAGACGGAATCTCGTTCGACCTCGCTCCCGGCGAACGTCGAGGCGTGGTCGGCGAATCGGGCTCGGGGAAATCAGTCACCGCGATGTCGATCATGGGTCTGATCGAACCCCCGGCGGGTGACATCGTCACCGGCGAGATCGTTTTTGACGGGAAGAACCTGCTGTCTCTCGGTGAGGACGAGATGCAGGAAATCCGTGGTGGGCGAGTGGCGATGATCTTCCAGGATCCGATGACCGCTCTCAACCCGGTCTATACGATCGGCGACCAGCTTGTCGAGACGATCGTCCTGCATCAGGACGTCTCCAACGCAGAGGCGCGCAAGATTGCAATCCGTGCTCTCGAAGATGTCCAGATCCCGAGTGCAGAGACGCGCCTTGACGACTACCCACATCAGTTTTCGGGCGGTATGCGTCAACGGGTCATGATCGCGATGGGTCTGTCGTGCAACCCCGACCTTCTGATTGCCGACGAGCCGACGACTGCCCTTGACGTGACGACCCAGGCCCAGATCCTGGATCTCATGCTCAACCTTGCTACCGAGCGTGGTACGGCGGTGCTCCTGATCACCCACGATCTCGGTGTTGTCGCTGGCTTCTGTGACACGGTACAGGTGATGTATGCAGGTGGGATAGTCGAATCAGGGACTGCCGACGAGATCTTCCACAATCCGCAGCACCCGTACACGTGGGGCCTGCTCGGTTCGATGACCCGGCTCGACGAGGCACAACAGGTCCGTCTGCATTCCATCGCCGGTGCCCCTCCATCAGTGATCGACCTCCCAACGGGATGCCGCTTCCGGCCGAGATGCCAGTTCGCGCAGGACGTGTGCGGCAGGATCCTGCCCGCCCTCAAACCAGCGGGTGATTCAGGACAGACGGTTGCGTGCCACTTCTCCGATTCGTTGGATCTCAAGTCGATGTCAGTCCGCGAACCGATTGATTCGGGGCTGAAAGAGGACGAGGTGGTCTCGTGAGCGAAACCGTCGAGCAATTCCGCGAAACCAACCCCGCCGATCTTCCTGACGGCATCATCATGCGTGTGAACCACCTGGTGAAGGAGTTTCCCATCAGCAAGGGAATCTTCTTCAAGAAGCAGGTCGGCGCTGTCCAGGCCGTTTCTGACATCTCGTTCGAGATCAGGGCAGGGGAAACTCTGGGTCTCGTGGGGGAGTCGGGCTGCGGAAAGTCGACAACCGCCCGCACGGTCCTTCGATTGCTGCAACCGACATCGGGAGATGTCTACTTCCGATCCGAAGAACAAGGGATCATCAATGTCGCAACGGCGTCGCGCAATGAGCTGAGAGCTGTCCGCGAGGAGATGCAGATCGTCTTCCAGGATCCCTATGCGTCGCTCAATCCCCGGATGACGGTGGCGTCGATCATCGCCGAGCCACTCACCGTCCACGGCGAAGGTGCTCGTGGTGACCGACTCACGCAGGTCAAAGAACTGCTGAAAGTCGTCGGTCTGTCACCCGAGCATGCGAACCGGTATCCACACGAGTTCTCCGGTGGTCAGCGTCAGCGCATCGGTATCGCACGAGCCCTTGCCCTTCGCCCGACGTTCCTCGTGCTCGACGAACCCGTGTCCGCTCTCGATGTGTCGATCCAGGCGCAGGTGCTCAACCTGCTCCACGACCTCCAGGAAGAGTTCGGGCTCACGTATCTCTTCATCGCACACGACCTGTCGGTCGTACGCCACATCTCCAACCGCGTGGCGGTGATGTATCTCGGCAAGATGATGGAACTTGCAGATCGCGACACGCTGTACGACCGCCCGATGCACCCCTACACCCATGCGCTCCTGTCCGCCGTACCGATTCCCGACCCGACCATCGAACTCAAGCGCGAGCGAATCCTCCTCGAGGGCGATATCCCGCATCCTTCGAATCCGCCGAGTGGTTGTCGCTTCAACACGCGTTGCCCGATCGCGGTCAAGGGCAAATGCGATGTCGATGAACCGGAGTTCCGACAGGTCGAACCCGACCACTGGGTCGCCTGTCACTTCCCCGAGATCAAGCAGGTCGTCACCTGATCGTTTCGGTACCCCGCCGGTATAATCCCGGCTTCCGCGTCGGAGTGGCGGAATTGGTAGACGCGCTAGGTTGAGGGCCTAGTGGGCGAATAGCCCGTGGAGGTTCAAGTCCTCTCTCCGACACCAACAACCCCTTGGGCTCCACCCCTCGGGGTTGTTGCCTTTTGGGGCGGGCCTACTTCCTCAACGACCACCCGCCTGTCCAGGTTGCTCGTTCTCGTCGCCTGGGTGCGGAACTGCGACGGCATGGGAGGTTTCGCGGCGATGTGCGAACCCTGTTGATCCCGGTCGCTGATCGGATTTGCGCATCATGTTCAGAATTCGTTCACTCCCGTCCGTCATTGTCATCGGTACGACCAAGGAGACGTGTGCCGGTGTTGAGAAAACTCTCGTTGATGACGATGGTGGTAGTGGTGATCGCCGCCTGTGGTGGTGGATCAGACCCAGGAACCACGAACCCGGGTGGGAAGCAAGATACGACCACTACTGCTGGTCCCGGTGGTACCCCGGCGCCGACAACCACGCTCACGCCAGGCGGAGACGATGTCGGCTCCGTGACGGTGGAGATCGACGGTGAGACCCACGAGCTCAGCCTCCGCAAGGACATCGAGTCCCAGATTCCGGGGTTCATGCACCAGACCGAATGTCGCAACGCCTCCGGGGAGTTCGTGGTGGTAGCCGCCGCAACGGGTGATGACGGTACCGAGCTGATCCCTGGCTACTCGGTGCGCGTCGATCTGACTGCGACCGGATCAGGTGACCGTTTCGCTTCGGGCTTCGAGTTCAAAGATGATGGCAACTCAATCGAGTACCGCTTGATTGAGGATGATCCGGGTTCGTGGACCATCACAGGCAACCGACTTCAGGGCGAGTTGAATGTGTCGTACTTCGATGACGTGGCACGCGAGTCGGGCGAGACGATCGCCCGGATCGACGCTGATTGTCCGGAGTATGAAGGTTGATCCGCCGGACACTCGGGTCGATGGTTGCTTCTCCGACACCAACAACCCCTTGGGCTCCGCTCCTCGGGGTTGCTGACCCTGGCGCGGCGTTCCGGCACGCCGTGTCCCCTCAGCGGTCGTAGTCCTCGAAGTCGGGCCATGCCGCGATGTCGATGCCGTGGTTGTCGGGGGAGGCGACCGTCCAGAACTCGGGAGCGCCTGAGTCGTTTGCGATCCGGCCCCCAGCGGCAAGCGCGGCTGCGACCCGAGCCTCGGCTTGGTCCGCGGGAACCGAAAGGTCGATGTGCAGGCGACCCCTGCCGGGCTTCGGAGGGTCGAGCTCGTGGAACCAGAGGTGCGGATTGCGTCGGTGCGGGTCTATCGCATCCTCCTCCCCGAGGTCCTCGTACCCGAGCACAGCAGCCCAGAACGGCCGCACATCGGCATCGCTGTCCTGTGCGACTGCCACGCCAACCGCCTGGAGTTGTGATGGATCGGCGACGAACCCCAAATCAGCGGCCGCCACCGAGATGCGGCGGGCCAAGACGATGTCCTTTTCACTCAGCGCGCCGTCGCGCCGGGTGAACGTGCGCACGGTGACCCCCTCCGGGCGTAGGTCCACGTCGGGATAGTGTCCGGATTCCTCGGCAGCATCGGCTATCGCCGAGACCAATCTCGCACCTTGAGCGAAGGTTCCGGTGGGGTAGTGGGCGTACGCTCCCCAGAAGAGCACCCGCCAATCATCGACACCACCGGCATCGTGGAACGCACGGGCCGTTGTTCTCTTGTCGCTCATCTGCACCTCCCACGATGCTTCAGCTGCTG
>CAZDIQ010000087.1:0-8713 GCA_964505525.1 uncultured Acidimicrobiaceae bacterium
CGCGAAATCATCCTTGAAGCGCGAAAAGTGCGGAGCCTCTGGCGTTGCGTTCCGGGTCGTCGCAGGGTAGAAATACAGTCCTTCCCTCGGTTTCAGCGGCTTTGTGTCGTATCTCCGGAATATGTTTGACGAGTGACATGAATGTAATTACACTCGTGCAACCACACCCAACATATTGGGGGTCAGACATCGCACCGACCCCAACATATGGTGTTTGTGGAGAAGTTTGTGGATAACGGTCACGACGAGATGTGACCCAGGGTTTCGAGGAGAACCACCTATGGCAAAAGGCCTGAAGATCGAGCGACGCTTCACGAAGGCGGGCGAAAGCCCATACGACAGCGTCACATGGACGAGGCGGGACTCCCGGATCACCAACCCGGACGGATCGATCGTCTTCGAGATGACCGACGCCGAGATCCCGGAGGGCTGGTCCCAGGTCGCAGCCGACATCATGGTGTCGAAGTACTTCCGCAAGGCCGGTGTCCCCCAGGTGGACGAGAACGGCAACGCTATCCACGACGCTGACGGCAATCCGGTTCTCGGACCGGAGCGCTCGGCACGCCAGGTCATCGACAGGTTGGCAGCGACATGGCGCTGGTGGGGCGAGGAGCACGGCTACTTCGCCTCCGGTGAGGATGCCCAGGCTTTCGAAGATGAACTCGCCTACATGCTCGTCAACCAGATGGCCGCTCCGAACTCGCCACAGTGGTTCAACACCGGGCTCCACCACCGCTACGGCATCGAGGGTCCGGAACAAGGATTCTGGTTCGTCGATCCCGTCACCGAAGAGCTCACCGCCTCCCCCGATTCCTACAGCCGTCCGGCCCCACACGCATGCTTCATCCAGTCCGTCGGAGACGACCTCGTCAACCCGGGCGGCATCATGGACCTGTGGGTCCGTGAGGCACGCCTGTTCAAGTTCGGCTCGGGCACCGGTTCCAACTTCTCGAACATACGAGCCGAGGGCGAACAGCTCTCGGGTGGCGGCAAGTCATCGGGACTCATGTCCTTCCTCAAGGTCGGTGACCGCGCAGCGGGAGCGATCAAGTCGGGTGGGACGACGAGGCGGGCAGCCAAGATGGTCATCCTCGATATCGATCATCCCGACGTCGAGACCTTCATTGCATGGAAGGCCGATGAGGAGAGGAAGGTCAAGGCACTGATCGCAGCCGGCTATTCCGCCGACTTCAACGGCGAGGCGTATGCCACGGTGTCGGGCCAGAACTCGAACAACTCGATCAGGATGACGAACGACTTCCTCAACGCAGTCACGAACGACGAGGACTGGCACCTGACCAGTCGCACCGACGGCTCGACGATGAAAACCGTCAAGGCACGCGACTTGTGGCGGCAGATCTCGGAAGCCGCATGGGCTTCAGCGGATCCAGGTGTGCAGTTCCATACGACGGTCAACGAGTGGCACACATCGCCCGCAGGTGGCCAGATCCGGGCGTCGAACCCGTGCTCGGAGTACATGTTCCTCGACAACACGGCGTGCAACCTTGCATCGCTCAATCTCGGCACGTTCTACAACGACGAGACCGGTGTGTTCGCTCTCGAGGACTACCGGTATGCCATCCGTCTGTGGACGATGGTGCTCGAGATCTCGGTCACCATGGCACAGTTCCCCTCAGCGGAGATCGCCCAGGGCTCGTACGACTATCGCACGCTCGGCCTCGGCTACGCCAACCTCGGTTCCGTCCTCATGCGGATGGGCATCGCATACGACTCCGACGAGGGTCGGGCCATCGCAGGTGCGATGACGGCCATCCTGACAGGTGACTCCTATGCGACCTCCGCCGAGATGGCCTCGGTGGTCGGACCGTTCCCGAAGTATGCGCAGAACACCGACTCGATGCTGCGGGTCATCAAGAACCACCGCAGGGCAGCCCATGGCGCCGAACAGTTCGAGTACGACAACCTCGGACACACGGTGGTCGGTATCGATCAGAACGTGTGCCCACCCGAGATGCTCGAGATGGCACACGATGCATGGGACAAGGCACTGACCCTCGGTCAGAAGTACGGCTACCGCAACGCCCAGACGACGGTGCTCGCACCGACGGGCACGATCGGGCTGCTCATGGATTGCGACACGACCGGTGTCGAGCCCGACTTCTCGCTGGTGAAGTTCAAGAAGCTCGCAGGCGGCGGTTACTTCAAGATCGCCAACCAGTCGATCACCCCCGCACTCGCCAAACTCGGATACTCCGAGGACGAGATCTCGAGCATCATCGACTACGTGGTCGGGACGATGACCCTCGAGACATCGCCACACATCAACACCCGGACACTGCTCGCTCGTGGGTTCTCGAAGTCGGACATCGCAAAGATCGAGGCAACCCTGCCCGGCGTCTTCGAACTCGGGTTTGCGTTCAACCAGTGGACGCTCGGCGAGGAGACCATGCAGCGGCTCGGGTTCACGCACGACGTGTACAACGCCCCGGGTTTCAACATGCTCAACGCTCTCGGGTTCACCGCCGAGGAGATCCGCGAAGCGAACGACACGATTTGTGGCCGCCAGACGATCGAGGGTGCTCCCGGTCTGAAGGACGACCACCTCGTTGTGTTCGACACGGCCAACAAGAACGGGCGTATCGGGAAGCGGTTCATCCACCACACCGGCCACATCCGCATGATGGCTTCCGCCCAGCCGTTCATCAGTGGTGCGATCTCGAAGACGATCAACATGCCGAACGAGGCGACGATCGAAGAGATCGAGGAGTCCTACCACCTGTCATGGAAGCTTGGTCTCAAGGCGATGGCCCTGTACCGCGACGGCTCGAAGGCGTCCCAGCCGCTCTCATCCACATCGGACGAGGGAACGTCCGACGACGAGGACGAAGCGCTCACGGATGCCATCAACCGTGAGATCGACATCTTCGCCGGTCTGTTCCATCCCGGAATGTCACCGACGCAGGCCTATGCGAACATGCCGAGACCACGATTCCTGCTGCCGGCACGACGGTCGGGATTCACCCAGGAGGCACGTGTCGGTGGGCACAAGGTGTTCCTGCGCACGGGCGAGTACGACGACGGCACCCTCGGCGAGGTCTTCGTCGACCTGGCCAAGGAAGGGGCAACCCTGCGGGGCATCCTCAGTTGCTTCGCCATTGCGGTGAGCAAGGGTCTCCAGTACGGCGTCCCACTCGAGGAGTACGTCGACACGTTCACGTTCCAGACCTTCGAGCCACGTGGCATGGTCGAGGGACACCCGAACATCAAGATGTCGAACTCCATCGTCGACTACGTCTTCAGGGCGCTCGGTGTCGAGTATCTCAAGCGGGACGAACTCGCCCAGGTACCACCGGACCGCACTGGTGAGCTCCCTGAGCCGCCATCGGGTCTTGCGCTCGATGCGGGCTTCCAGCTCGATCTCACCGACGCTGCGATGGAGCGGGACATCGACGACCAGATGCTCGCTGCGGCCTTCACCGACTCGCTCGACGATGACGAGGACTTCAATCCGACCGTGCGACCGACCGAGCCGGTGAGCTTCTCGCCGACCGCGTCGATCTCCGGTGGCGGATCGGCGACGAGCGTCCAGACGGCGGCGGTCCAGGCGGTGCTCGCCGACAAGATGGGCGACGCACCCCTGTGCGACACATGCGGTCACATCACGGTCCGCAACGGCTCGTGCTACCGCTGCCTCAACTGCGGCGACTCGAAAGGCTGCAGCTGAACCGAAACTGCATCGGCAAGGTGACAGCACAGCAGAACCGACCGACGCGGGGCACCTTTCTTGGATGCCCCGCTCGCGAACCTTCAGGGTATGTATTGCTGGCGGATCTGGACCACGATGCCGTCGTGGATGGTCAGCCAGTACGGTCCGTACACGGAGCTCGCTCCGAAGAAATCGAAATGGGGCGGCGGAAAGACTGGAACGGACTCGACCTCCGGATCCCAGGGAGTCCCATCCGCCTTGAACAGCGAGACCCAGTCTTCCAGGCCCAGAGGAACCTGCGATACCGGCCCGGTGGCTGCTGTGACGAGTACGACCGACACGTCGGGGGCGAGCGACAATGTGCGCAAATCACGGTCCGTGTTCCGGATGTAGAAGTCGTTCGGCACCTCCTCACCGGGAGATATTGCGCCGTCAAGCCGCGCAGCCTCGTTCGCTTCCTCACCCGTGAGCCATTCGGCGAAGTCGACGTCGATGTCGGTCGTCGAGATCCTCTTCAAGAATGCAAATTGCTCGGTCGCGTCAGGGAGGTACCTCACGTGGAGCGTCGTGGTGGACACCTCCTCGTCGGTGACCACGACTTCGATGACGTTGTCCCCCGGTTCGAGGGTCACCGAGGCTTCGAAGTACGCAAGGGGACTCCCAGCAGAGTCCGTGCCACCCCCTGCGGTAGAGGTGACCGCTGAGCCCCCTACGGAGAGGGTGGCTCCGACAGGCACGGTCCCCGAGATGGTGATCTGCGGGTCGATGACGACCATCCCGTCGGCGGGATACTGAATGGTCGTCTGAGCATTCCCGACTACAGGCACGCGGGTCTCCAGATCGAATTCGGCGCATGGGATCCATCCGGCGGTGTCGCAGATCCGGTAGCGGCCGAGCGGGAGTTCGGGCGGCAGCACGACGGTGTCGGGCCCGTCACCGGTCACACCGAGATCCTCGATCGCCGGTGGCTCGTCGATCGCGTACCACTGTGCCGTGCGCTCGGAGCCGAGTGGAGATGAGACCAGCCAGGCCACACCATCCCAATCACCTGAGTCGACCTGCCGGTGAAGGATCCAACCGAGTCCGCGGGTTCCGGCGTCGGGGAAGAGGAGGTCGATGTGGCCGTCTTCGACGTAGATCGTCGTGCTCCGCAGCTGCACCGACCGTGCCGCATCCGACGGCACCAGTAGCTGCGTGGTCGTAGAGACGGGAGCGGTCGTGGTCGCCACCGATGTCGAGTCCGGTGAGCTCGCCGGCGTCTCGCCTCCACCCGCGATGAGGAGCGGGAGGCCCACGATCATGATCACGAGAAAGGCGGCGGCGACTGCGATACCCCATCCGGGGACCCGAGCGCGAGGGGGGCGCTCTGTCTGTATCCGGTGGGTGCCAGGGAACGGTGGCGCCTCCGGAGACAGCTCACGCATGTCGGACATCAGCGTGTGGATGGCGCGGTCGAGGTCGTCGGTCACTGCAATTCCTCCCTGAGGCGAGCGCGTGCGCGTGCCAAGTGGCGCCGGACGGATCCATCCGACACACCAAGCATGCTCGCTACCTCGCTCGGTGTCATCCCTTCCCAGTACGTCAGATAGACGACGGCACGCTGCTTGATCGAAAGCTTGGCGACCGCGGCCAGGACATCCATGTCGTTCATCACCTGGTCGTACCGATCGCCCGATGCAACCCGACGCTCGCGCATCTGTCTGGCTAGGTCTGAGCGGCGGCGGGACCAGGCCGTATTCGCCACGGTCCGGAACAGGTATGCCCGCTGGTTGGTCACCGAGCGCCAACCGCCTGACGAAAATGCGCGCAAGCAGGCATCCGTCACGACGTCCTGGGCATCGAACGGTCCGACCAACGATGTCGCAAAGCGAGTCAGCTCCGCCGCATGCTCGCGATACACATCCTCGTCGGACTTCACAATCGTCTCCATCTCGGCCCTAAGACGCCGCTGTTCGTGTCAGCGGGTGACACACCTCTCCCAGACAATGGCAAGCCGAATGGAGTGAATAACTCCACGTATCAGCCCGACAGCCGATTCCAGATCGAGCGGGCGATCAACGGTGCCAACGACCACGGTCTTGGTGCGTTGACGATCACGAAGGCGTCGAAGCGGTGGACACCACGGGTGTCGACAACCGAATCGAAGGCGTCGTGGATCGACACCAATTGCTCGACGGTCATCGGGAGGGCAGGCTCATCGGGCTGGTACTTCGCTCCGATCGGATGGTCCCGACCCGGTGTGCGTGTCATCTCGACATGGGCACCGAGCACTGCGGTCACATCTCGTTCCGAGGCGAGGGCCACCAACCGGTCCAAGCTCGACGCGTAGGCAGGCGGGTCGGACACGATCAGTCGACCGGGGTAGACCGTGTCGGCGGTGAGCAACCAACCTGTCCAAGGGTCGAAGAGCGTGATAGCGGTCGCGTGATGGCCGGGGGTGGGAAGGACTTCTATCACCCTGCCACCGAGATCGAGATGACCGGTGCCGCCCGGCCAACTGTCCATCCCGAACGCGGCGGTGATCTCGCCCACATCGGGAGCCACAAGAGTCGTGTCGGGCCGGTCCTCCATCTGGGCATCGCCCGCAATGTGGTCACCGTGACCGTGGCTGTGGGCGACCACGAGCCGATAGTGCGACCTCGGATTCGTACCCAGCCAATCTTCCAGGATCGCATCGACGGTTTGTCGCAGTGGGAACAGATCGGGTTGTGCAGTGGCCCCTGTGTCGAGCAGGAGTGCTGCCTCGTTCCCCATCAACAGGTACAGGAACGGCGCCTCATAGTGCACAGCCATACTCTGGCGGAGGATGAAGGTGTGCGGATCCGCTTCGTGCACCTGGAGAGGCGGGTCCAGGGAAGCCTCGCCACGTCGGGCACCATGGATCCACTCCACCTCCAGGTCCGTTGCCGTCGGACCCGTCGAGAAATCGATCCACTCCGGCGCTCCGCCCTGGCCGGACCCGGCGACACCGCTCACGTCTGCTCGTCCGGTGTCCCGAGCCACTCCCTGAGCGGTGTCCCACCTGCACTATCGATACGCATACCGACCAAGATAGATGTGTCGGGTAGGGTGACGGCATGGAACTCGTCGCACGGATTGCTCCACAGGTCGATCGGCTGGTTTTTGCCATCACCCCTGCCATCTCGCAACCGGATCGGGCTCGGCTTCGTGCACTGATGCAGGACATCGGACTCGAATCGATGGGATACCTCACCAACTTTTCCGAGTTCTTCCTCGGACCGGGCATGTCGAGCGAGCTCGTCCAGACACGGATGCGATATGTGCCACCCGACCAGATCGCCTCGTGGTTGGAGTCACTCGCCGATCTCGGACTCCTGCAATCCACCGACGGTGTCTGGGTCGCAACCGACCGCCTTGTGCCGTTGCTCGAGGCACTCGCCGACGTGCAAGGCAACGCGGCAAGGTCGCTGTGGGAGGAACATGGAGCAGCGGTGGCGGCGGTGAATGCCGGAGCGGCTCAGGTGATTGCCTCTGCCACACCCGACCACCTGGTTGCGGCAGGTCACCGAGCACTCGACCTTCCCGACGATCCGTGTGCATCGCTTTTCCGACGGATGGTCACCCTGCGCTACCTCCGCCAGCACGACCATGCCCAGGCTTGGCTTGACGCCGACCTGTCCGCTGCACAGATCGGTGTCCTTACCGAGTTGTGGCACGGCGGCACCGTCGATGATTCGACTGCGTTGGGGTCGCTGTGGGATGCCGGACTCGTGTCCCTTACCCCCGGACTGACAGAACGCGGACAGCAGGTGAGGGACGCAATCGAAGTCGAGACGAACCGGCGCAACGCCGAGGACTTCGCCGTTCTCGGTGACACCGGTGCCGAGGAGTTCCTTGATTCACTTGCCGCCCTGCCGCCACACTGACCATTCCGGTCACACACCAGCATCCCGAAAGATGCGGGTCTGGGCACCCTCGATCGAACCCCACCAGCGGTTGTACCTGTTGTACGTCCGCGGGTCACGCTGAGCGATCAACTCACCGAGGGCACGCGCCTCGACCTCGATCCCATCCCAGTCGTCCTGGGACAATGTCCTGAACGCGGTGACCTCGATCCCTGACTCCGTGGGTCTCCACACACCGGCCACATACCCATCCACGTGAAGCGTCGGAAGGACGTCGCCATTGTTGCGGATGATGGTCTTGCGGTACTCCTCAGGGATGATTCTCGTCCTGTCCGCGTAGGCGAGCAGGACGCTGTCCCACATCGCCATGAGGCGGGGTGGTGTCGGGGTGTCTCCATCGGGAATCTGGCCATTCGCCACATCGTGGAGCACCTCGCCGTTCGGGCCTTCATGGGTGACCAGTTCATCTGCCATCCCTTCGAGCACCGGCTTGATCGCCGCCTGGGTCTGGAGCGAGAACTGCCCGAAGTCCTTGGCGGAAGCCGGACCGAAGCCTTCGAGGTATCGCCTGATGGCCACCGCCAGCCATGCGTCCGAGTCGGACTCGTCGTGACCACCAGGTGGCGCAACGAACAGGTTGCGCTGCCCGAATGACCACGGCGCTTCGATCGGCGCGTACTGGAGTGGACCGACATTGCGCACCGCCCACCAGATGCCCATGTGCGGCGGCGAACCCAGGTGGTTCTCAAGCAATGCCTCGATGTCCGCCGAACTGCGGGGTTCCGACGCGTGTTCGCTGACCATGGCCATCAGATCGTCGAATTCATCGAACGTGAGTCCTGTGTCCCTGAACCGCCCGTCGTTGAGACGCGACCGGAGCCTCGCAGCCATCGCACCACGGAACGTCGCGTAGTCATCGCGGTACACCGCATGGAGGGTCGCACGCATGAGGGTTGCCTTGACGACCTCGCGGTCACGGAATGCAGCATCGAGGTCCGAGGGATCGAACCCCTCGATCCGATTCCAGAGCGCGATGTACGGGGACGCGGGTTCCTGTGCCTGGAGAGCAACCGCACGTCGTATCCCGTCGGCAATCGAGACACCCTCACGACGAACCAACATCTGACGGGCAAGCGTCGATCGGTTGAGCTGGCGGGCGGAGAGCGATCCAAGATTCAAG
>CAZDIQ010000088.1:0-2807 GCA_964505525.1 uncultured Acidimicrobiaceae bacterium
AAGGCTGCACCAGCCAAGAAGGCTGCCAAGAAATCCGAGGAGGAGTAGCACATGTCAAAAACCAAGGCGGGCGGCTCAACCCGTAACGGCAGGGATTCAAAGGCGAAGCGACTCGGACCGAAGGTGTTCGACGGACAGGTCGTGAACTCCGGCGCGATCATCGTCCGCCAGCGCGGCACGAAGATCCATCCGGGGGACAACGTCGGGCGCGGGAGCGACGACACGCTGTTCGCAACGGCCAACGGCACCGTCAAGTACGGATCACGCCGGGGACGACGCCAGGTATCGGTGATCGCCGGCTCGTAGCCGCATCAAGAATCAGACGCACAGGGGTCGACCACCGTGTCGGCCCTTTTGCATGTGACGGGCGCATCGACGGCTGAGACTGCGGTGCCCGAGTGGGCGCTAGCGTTGCCAGGAACCAAGGACGGGCGATCATGTTTGTGGACAGTGTGAAGTTGACACTTCGCGGAGGCAACGGCGGTGCCGGTGTCTCGTCCTTCCTGCGTCGAAAGGGACTGCCCAAAGGCAAACCGAACGGTGGCTCGGGCGGGTCCGGTGGTGATGTCATCCTCGTCGCCGACGCCAACATCCCGACCCTGTTGCGATACGAACGCCATCCGGTCTGGAGGGCACCGAGTGGTACCCACGGTGAGGGGGATCTTCGCCACGGGAAGCGCGGAGAGAACCTCACGCTGCCGGTGCCACTCGGCACGATCGTCCGCGATTCCAACGGTGTCCTCATTGCCGACCTGGTCGAGGCAGGGCAGACCGTTGTCGCCGCGCGTGGCGGGAAAGGGGGGAAGGGAAATGCAGCGTTCGTGTCGCCGAGTCGCAAAGCCCCCACGTTTGCCGAGCAGGGTGAATACGGCGAGGAGACCGAGGTGACCCTCGAGATGAAGCTGCTCGCCGACGCGGCCATCGTCGGCTACCCCAATGCTGGCAAGTCCACACTGATCTCACGGGTGTCGGCAGCCAAACCGAAGATCGCCGACTACCCGTTCACGACGCTCGAGCCGAACCTCGGGGTAGCGACGATCGGAGATCGAGAACTTGTCCTTGCCGACATCCCCGGTCTCATAGAAGGTGCAGCTGAGGGGAAGGGTCTCGGTCACGAGTTCCTGCGTCACACAGAACGGGCTCGGGCACTCATCGTCCTCATCGATCCGAGTTCGCTCCAGACCGATTCACCCCAGCGACAGCTCGACGTCCTGCTGTCGGAACTCGCGCAGCACGACCCGAGGCTCTCGGCGCGGCCGCTCGTCGTCGCCCTTTCGAAGGTCGAACTGCTCTCCGACCAGGAAATCGCCGACCTCGAACTTCCCGAAGATGTGCTCCTCATATCCGCCATGACCGGTGCTGGCCTCGATGACCTCATGTATCGAGTCGCGGCAGCGGTCGACCAGGTGGAAGCCGAGTCACCCGTACCCGAGCGCGAGGGCTTCATCCTTCACCGACCACTGCGCGACGGATTCACGATCAGACACGATTCCGGGGAGTGGGTCGTCGAAGGGATCACGGCCGTGCGGGCCGTGAACCTGTCGGATCTGACCAACCCCGAGGCTGCCGACTTCGTCGCCAAACGACTCGTGGCATCCGGAATCGTCCGCGGTCTGATCGACGCAGGCGCGCAACAGGGGGATGACGTGCGGATCGGCTCGATCGTGTTCACATTCGATCCCGACGAGGAGACCGAAGACGAGGCGTACGCGTGAGGCACCCGGTCGCTGCGGGTGGCTCGGTGGTCGTGAAGGTCGGATCATCGAGCATCTCACTTCCCGGTGGAGGTATCGACGATGCGGCGATTGCGCGTGTCGTCGACCAGGTTGCGTCACTGAGGGTCAGTGGACACGCCGTCGTACTCGTGACATCGGGCTCGATTTCTGCCGGTTTCCCGGCGCTCGGTCTCACCGAACGCCCGACTGCCATCACGGACCTCCAGGTCGCTGCGGCCGTCGGACAGACCCGCCTGATGCAGAGGTATTCGACGCTGTTCGGCAACCACGGGATCGAGGTCGGTCAAGTACTCCTCACGAGGGATGTGCTCGGAAACCGGAGCCAGTATCTCAATGCGCGCGGTGCGATGACCCGGATGTTGGCAGTGGGTGTCGTCCCGATCGTGAATGAGAACGACACCGTCGTCGTGGATGAGGTCAAGCTTGGCGACAACGACCGGCTGGCCGCCATCGTTTCCCACCTCGTCGGTGCCGCCATGCTTGTGATCCTCACTGACACGCCCGGTCTGTTCACCGACGATCCGAGGCTCGCCGAAGACGCTCGGCTCCTGGCCGCCGTGTCGCATTCGGATGAGGTCCTCGACCAGATCCGGTCGACAGATGGCAGGGGCGTGTTCGGATCCGGAGGCGTCGCGACAAAGGTCGTCGCCGCGAGGATGGCCGCCTTCTCTGGCATCCCCACCGTCGTCGCCCCATCGAGTGAGGCCGACGCCGTTGCCGCTGCCGTATCGGGGGACGAGATCGGGACATGGATCGGCCCGAAGGACAACCCGTTGAACTCAAGGAAACTGTGGATCGCGTTCGGCGTCCGGGCAACCGGCACCGTATCGATCGATGCGGGGGCCGCAGGAGCCCTTGCAAGCGGGGGGAAGTCGCTCCTCGCTGTGGGGGTGACCGGATCGGAGGGTGGATTCCAACCCGGTGACGTGGTCGATGTCGTCGACGCCGATGGCGAGCGTCGCGCAAAGGGGATCGTCCGCGTATCCATGGACGACCTCAACGCCGCCGTGGCACGCCACACATCGGACCTCGGAACCGAAGTGATCCACCGAGACGACATGGTTGTGTTCT
>CAZDIQ010000088.1:2907-8679 GCA_964505525.1 uncultured Acidimicrobiaceae bacterium
CGGCTGGTCCGGCTCCAGTGCTACGAGGGTCTCGACGAGTCAAAGGCGCTCTATGAGTGGGACTACCACAAGCAGTTACTTCGACTCCAGGCCGACGAGGGAGCAGCGTGGAGCGAACTCGAAGGCGACATCTTCTCCGAGGCGTTCCTCCTCACACGCCCGCTGCTCGAAGCCATCAGATCGCCAGAGCCGGTCGTCCTCCTGATAGACGAGGTCGACAGGGTCGAGGTCGAGACCGAGGCACTACTGCTCGAAGTGCTCGATTCGTATCAGGTGACGGTGCCAGAACTCGGCACGATGGAGGCCGTCACCACACCGATCGTGGTGCTCACCTCCAACAACACGAGAGAGTTGTCAGAGGCGCTCAAACGTAGGTGCTTGTACCTGCACATCCCGTACCCGTCGATCGAAAGGGAACGGGCGATCCTGACGGCGCGCCTACCCGACATCGGTCCGACCCTCGCTGACAAGATTGCGGCGACGGTGGCCACCATCCGATCCGTGCCCGTCCGAAAGGCACCGTCGGTCTCCGAGACCATCGACTGGGCGCGCACTTTGATTGCCCTCGGTATCGAGGAGCTCGATGACGATGCGACATCGTCCACCCTCAACGTCCTGCTCAAGTACCAGGCCGACATCGACAAGGTCGCAAAGGAACTGTCACTCGATATCGACCGGTCGTAGCCATGATCGAGCGGATGTCCGAGTTCATCGTGGAACTTCGGGAGACGGGCGTACCCGTGTCGATGGTCGAGGCCATGGACGCCGTCGAGGCACTCGAACACACCGATCTGACCGACGCGGAGCACCTTCGTGCGACCCTCGGGGCCACCCTTGTCAAGAACAGTCGCCATTACCCGGTGTTCAACAGGACATTCGATGTTTTCTTCGGACGAGAACGCAGGCTCGAATCCGACGATGCGGCTCCGGACGCGGAGGGGGCGACGGGCCAGTCGGGTGACGTGGGGATGTCGGGGTCCGACGGCATGACCCAGGACATGGTCGACGCCCTGCTCTCGGGGAACCAGGATGCGCTGCGTCGCCTCATCGAACGCGCCGTCGACCGATTCGCGGGGATGCAGCCCGGTCGCCCCGTCGGTGGGAGGTACTACGCGTATCGGGTCATGAGTCGTCTCAACGCCGACGACCTGCTCGCCCGCCTGCTCGCCGCCCTCGCCTCGGTGGAGTCAGAGACCGAGTTGGAGCAGAGGATCAGACGCGCCGAGGCCGATGCGTTGCTCCAGCAGGTCCGTGACGAACTGGAGCGAGAGATCACGGCCCGTCTCGTTGCCGACCGTGGTGCGTCCCAGGTGGCGGCATCGCGGCGTATCCCGTTGATCGAGGACATGGACCTGATGCATGCCACGCGTACCGAGATCGAGGAGGTCGAGCGTGCGATCGCGCCCCTCGCACGCAAGCTCGCGACGCGTCTTGCACACCGTCGGCGCCGGGGGTCGAAGGGCAAGCTCGATGTCAGGCGCACCATCCGCAAGTCGTTGGCGCATGGGGGAGTGCTGCTCGAACCACAGTTCAAGCCACCGCGCCGCTCCAAACCCGAGTTCATCGTGATGTGCGACGTCTCAGGGTCCATGGCGACATTCGCCCGGTTCACCATGCAGCTCGCGTATGCGATCTCGTCCGAACTCTCGAAGGTGAGGGTGTTTGCGTTCATCGACGGACTCGACGAGGTGACCGAATATTTCGGGACGGGTGTCGACTTCGCAGACGGTCTGATTGCCATGAGCCAGGAGGCCGACCTTGTCAGGCGCGACGGGCACTCGGATTACGGTCTTTCGTTCAGGGACATGTGGGAGACCTATGAGGATGCCGTGACGTCGCGCTCGACGGTTCTCATCACGGGTGATGCCCGCAACAACTATCGCGATCCCGGGGTCGAGTATCTCGATCGCATCGCCGAGAAGGCGCGGGCGATGTTCTGGCTCAATCCGGAACCGCACCGGTATTGGGACACGGGGGATTCCGTGATGTCGAGGTATGCACCGCTGTGCGACAGGGTGGATCAGGTCCGTACCTTGCGTCAGCTCGAGGCGTTCGTCGAACGTGCCGCCCTGCCTGTGGTCCGACCCCTCCGGAATGCCTCCTGACCGGTACATGAGGTCGAAAGACCCATATAGGCGGGTGTGGGTTCCGTCGAAGTGATGGGGTAAAGACACCACACCACATCCAAGGAGGGACTGTGCAATCGGTCCTGATCATCGAAGACTCCCACGTCCTGCGCCGACTGCTCGAGGTATCGCTTGCTCCACTCGGACTCGACGTCCACACCGCAACGACGATCACAGAAGGTAAGCGGGCCGTCTTGGCCATCAAGCCCGACGTCGTCATCCTTGACATCGGGCTTCCCGACGGCAACGGGACGGAGCTGCTCACATGGATCCGCGAGGACAACAACCTGCTCAAGGTGCGGGTCATCATGGCTTCGGGACTCGCGAACGCCTCTGACATCGAGTGGGCACTCAATGCGGGAGCCTCGGCGTTCCTGACGAAGCCGTACACACCCGACGACATCCGATCGGCCGTCAGTGGCCTTCTGACCGAAACGGTGCGCGCCTAGATTCTGTCAGTCTCCCGTCGTACCCTGAGAATGCGGTGCGGCGTGGAGTTCTGTGATCAACGCACTCGCCATCGGAGTGGTCGCCAGCCTCATCGGGCCATGTTTCGGGCTCGGCGGCATCCAACCCCTCGACACGACCGCGATCGTGCGCCCGTATGGTCCGATCGGTAGGTATGCCGGTCACTGGGGTGTCGATCTTGCGATGGATGCCGGCGGTGTTGTGCGCGCTGTCGGATCCGGGTCGGTCACCTTTGCCGGGTCGGTCGCCGGCAGACTGTCGGTCACGGTCCACCACGGTGGTGTCGTACGGACGTCGTACTCATACCTCGAACGGGTCCTCGTGCGCCGTGGCGACAACGTTCAAAGAGGCGACCCTGTCGGGATATCCGGGATCCATGACGGTCGGGAGGCGTTCCACTTCTCCGTCAGACTGGGGGATGAGTATGTCGACCCTGTCAGCGCGCTCGCGTGCCCCGCTTACCCCGAACCGGGACTCTTCCTCGCGCCTTCACAGGCAACCTATGCTGTGACCCGTGTACGGAATCCTAGGCGGTACGTTCGATCCTCCCCACGTGGCCCACCTCGCTGCCGCGCACGCCGCATATGAACAGTTGGATCTTGATGTCGTGCGGCTTCTTCCCGCGCGGACGCCGTGGCAGAAGGTCAATATGGTGGTCACGAGTGCAAAGCACCGGTGGGCGATGTGTCAGCTCGCGGCGGCTGAGGCCCCGTACCTGGTCGCCGACGACACCGAGATGCTCCGACGCGGTCCGACGTACACGATCGATACCTTGGAGAGTCTGCCCGAGGATGTCGTCTTGATCCTCGGTACGGACACTGCGGTGGGCATCCCGACATGGCACCGTGCGGACGAGGTACTTGCACGCGCATCCATAGCCGTGGTTCCGCGCCCCACCGTGTCGTTCGAGGAGGTCACCGCAGCGATCGGACCGTCGTACACGGCGCTCGACATGCCGACGCTCGACCTGTCGGCGACGCTGATCCGCGAGCATGTGCTTGCAGGGCTCACACCGGGGTTCCTGGTACCCGAGAGTGTGGTTGCGTACATCGTTGCCAACAACCTGTATCGCCACAGGGATGCCTGAACTATTTCCGCTGGCCGAGTGGCGGGAAATCGCTAGCCTTGCCATGAATGAGTAGCGATTCGCCCAGAGCCACAGACGATGCGGTCCACGCCGCGCGGGTGGCAGCCGAAGCCATATCGGACAAGAAGGGCGAGAACCCAACCCTGCTTGACCTCTCTGGTCTCCTTGTAGTCACCGATGTCTTCGTGATCGCCGCCGGAACATCCACCCGCCATGTGAAGACTCTCGCTGATGACGTAGAAGAAGCCCTACGCGGGATCGACCGCAAACCGATCCGTCGCGAGGGAACGGAGTACGGCGAGTGGATCCTGCTCGACTACGGCGACATCGTGATCCATCTCTTCGATCGCGAGACCCGTGAGTACTACGACCTCGAACACCTGTGGTCGAACGCCCCAGTGATCGAGTTCGAGTACCGCCCAACAAGCGTCGCCGCCGACTAGCCGCACGGTCGCGTGGGGACGCCAACAGCGGTGCCCAGGATGATTGAGCAGCGCCGAAGGGGAGGGAACATGGACGACCTTTCGAAGATCACCACAGCGCTCGCCGACGTCGATACCCGTTTGCGGGCTCTTCCCGAGAAAGCTTTCGCCGAAAGGCACGAGCTGCTGAAGGAACAGGACAAACTCCGCGCTGATGCAGCCCGGTTCTCGGTCGGTGCCGACAAGGGGCGCTCCAACGAGGAACTGCTGTCGGAGTTGGCCGGCCTTCGGTCGCAGTTGTCTCAGATCGAGAGTCAGTCCATCGACCTCGTTACCCAGGCGGGGAGTGGAGGCTCGGGAATGGGCAACATGGGGCACCTCGGTGGCGTTTCACTCAACGCTCAGATGAGGGAAGCCTCGGGTGCGGGCCGAATTCAAAGTCGTATAGGGGTGGTCAAGGGACTTCTTGCCGATCGCGGAGTCGATGTTCCCGAGCCGACTTAGCCGGCATGCCTGCACATATGCGTCCGGTTCCGGAGGTCGCCTCGAGCCGGTAGTTGGATCGCATGCACAGCGTCGCCTTTATGGGTCTCGATGAAGTGGCGTTCATGCGTTTCCTCGCCAGCAAGTCACCATATATCCGGGGTTGCCGCTGTCCCTATACAAACCCTCATGAACCTCAATCCCGTCGGTCGTGATGTCGTCCAAAGAAGCTGATCGATCAGATCCCCAATCGGTGCCCTTGGCTGAAACATGGATTTCGTCCGCAATTCTCCAAAACCGAAACACTGTGTAGTCATTCGGCTCGACATTCTCAGGATCGCTCGATGGCCCTAGCGGTCCAACGACATACAGAGCGTCATCGCCATACGCGAGGGTGCATCCAACCTCATCTGATGACATCTCTTCGAACGCGCTGGGCATCGAATCGTCAGTGGAACACGCGGCAACGAGTACCAGGAGCATCCCAACGAGAATTGTGGTTGCTCTCATCGCATCCCCCTGTGGTTCCCGAATACCGTACCACGACAACGCATACCGGCCGACCGCTGGCGCCTCCACGAGCACCGCCGGCGCCGTTTCGCCCGTCTGAGCGCCTCCGCCCTCCTCGAACGCAAGGCACCGTTTAGCCCTTGCCGTGCCTACACTCCCGTCGGTTTGGGGCTGTAGCTCAGCCTGGCAGAGCACTTGTCTGGCAGACAAGGGGTCAGGGGTTCAAATCCCCTCAGCTCCACCAAGAAGTCTCGGAATCCATCGTGATTCCGAGACTTTCTGGATTCTGGAACCTTGAGCATTGGGGGGAGCCGTTTCGGGACAAAGCCGCTCCCGATAGGTGGGAACTACATCTTTCTGGCCGACCCAGCCATTTCTTGGACGAGGTGTATGGCGTGTGCCAGCTATTCGGCAACGGTCGCCTGCTGGTCGGGATCGAGATCGACCTCGTTGGCGGCGTGGAGGGATGCCCTTGCGTAAAAGGGGGGGACGAGTAGAGTGTGGTAATGGGGGCGACACATCGGATTCGTGGCGTACGGACCGGAGTTCTTGCTGTCCTGGTTGTCAGCGCCTCACTTCTCGTCGGCTGCACCGGAGCCGACGACGGGACAACCACGAGCGTGGATCCGACGAGCACCACCACGACGACATCGAACCCTTTCGGGTGTGTGTCCGC
>CAZDIQ010000089.1:0-8342 GCA_964505525.1 uncultured Acidimicrobiaceae bacterium
GAACCCAGGGTACGCGGAGACACATGCGGAAACTGTGAACCCGACTTCCCGTCGGCCGGGGGTAACCTGACTTCTCGTGACTGACCGCTGATGTGAATCGATTGTTTTCATGACATCGTCCGTTTATGGACCACCAACACAGCCCGACCAGCGGTTCCCGCCCCAAGCACGTCGCATCGTCTTCCTCACCGCGCTCATTGGTCTGGTAACCGCCTACGCGGCGAGCCAGATGTCACACACCCTCCCGTTCGCCAGGGTCTCGCTCGAGTTGACCGAAGGTCAGATGAGTGCGATCTTCGCCGGCGTGCGTGCGGCGTCGCTGCTCGGCATCCTGTTCGCCATGGCCGCAGACCGCATCGGGCGCAGAAGGCCGCTGCTCGGGGCGTTCGCTCTTGTCTGTCTCGGATCGGTCATGACGGCGTTCGTCCCAGGGGTCATCTCGTACGTGATCTCGCAAGCGATCGTTCGCATCGCTGTCGTTGCCATCGCCGCAATCTCGATCGTGCTGATCGCCGAAGAGACCCCAGCGCGTTTCCGTGCTCTGGCCCTTGGCATCTACGGACTTGCCGGGTCCATGGGTGCAGGCATCGGGTTGATTCTGCTCCCCTTGGCCGAGGGAACCGACAATGCGTGGCGTGTCCTGTTCGGGCTCGCCTCGCTCGGCCTGCTCGCTCTCCCGCTCATGAACCGCTACCTGCCCGAGTCGGGTGCGTTCGTTCCCGCTCCGGCTTTCCCGTTCCGCAAGGCGCTGTCGATGGGTCTCGGCAAGCACTTCTGGCCGCTTGCCGGGGTCGCATTCTTCGTGGCGGCATTCTCGAGTCCGGCCTTCGACTTCGTGCTCGAGCGGCTGATCAACGGCCTCGCATGGGATACGGGCGCGGCACGGTTCCTCCTGATCGTGTTCTCGGGGGTCGGGACGATCGGGCTGCTCCTCGGTGGTCGCCTCGCCGATCGCATCGGGAGGCGACAGACATCCGCCACCGCAATCGGCATCGGTCTCGTCGGCGGGGTCGGCTTCTACTCCCTGAGCTCGGGGTGGTTCCTCGCAGCGTCGATCTTCCTCGCAACACTCGGTGCGACGATGCTGATCCCGTCCTTTGCGGCACAACGGGCAGAGCTCTTCCCGACGCGATTGCGTGCCACTGCCGGTGGATGGATCACGAACGTCGGGATTCTCGGATCGATCGCCGGGTTCATCGCCGGTGCGGCCATGATCGATCGGTACGGACTCACGGTGACCGTTTCGGTACTGAGCGTCGGGCTGATCGTGTCGATCCTGTTGATACTCAGGTTGCCAGAGACGAGGGGGATGGATCTCTCCCGCCGGAGAGAACCCCCCGCTGGTACCACCACGCGAGCGTGATGAGGCGCGTCGCTGTCAACACGGCAAGCGACGCCCACACCCCGACCAGCGTGTCGCCCATCCAAACGAGAACTCCGATTGCCGCGAGGCTCGACACGATCATCGACCCCGCCAAGTACCTGAACTGGGCCGCTCCGATGCCGATGCCGTCCCACACGTACACCAGGGCCGTGAGCGGCTGCAGGATGATCACGAATATGTAGATGCCTGCAAGAGCTTCCCTGACCTCGGGTTCGATCCCGAACACGGTGCCAAGGAGTGGTGCGGTCGCCCCGACGAGCACGGATAACCCCACGCCGGTGGCGAGTCCGAGCGCGAGAAGGCGATTCGACACCGAACGAGCCGCAACGATGTCGGACCTCCCCAGATCCGTTCCGACCATCGCCTGGGCGGCGATTGCGTAGGAATCGAGCACAAACGCAAGGAAGAGCCAGACCTGGAGCGCGACCTGATGTGCGGCCGTGTCGACGGTGCCGATCCTGGCAGCCGCGACGGTGGTGGCGGTGATGGCACCGAGAAGAGCGATGGACCGGACGATCATCGGCCAACCCTTGCCCACGACCTCGCCGATCGGGAGTGACCCCAAGGCCACCCGCCCGCGGCCGATCCCGAGTTTCTCGCTCTGTGTCACGAACATGAGCACGAGGAACCAGACCGCAGCTACCGATTGCGCAACGACCGTCGCCCATGCGGCACCGGCGACGCCGAGGTCGAAACCGAAGATCAGGATCGGGTCGAGCACGATGTTGACGACGTTGAGTCCGATGGCGACATACAGCGGGGTCTTGGTGTCGTGGTGACCGCGGTACACACCGTGTCCGACCGTCGCGATCAACATCATCGGGAGCGCAAGAAACCTGATCTGGAGGTAGGAGGTTGCCTCAGCCGTGACATCGGCCGCCGACCCGAACAGACCCGCAATCGCTGGTGAGAGCACCACGAAGACGACTCCGAGCGCCACACCCAACAACGCTGCGATCCACACCGCTCCACGCGCGATCGCACCCGCCCTTCCAAGCTGGTCTCTCCCGATCTCAGCGGCGATAAGCGGGGTGATCGTGACCTGGATGAAGTTGAACACCGAGAAGACGGCGGCAAACACTGCCCCCGCTACGGCCAACGCAGCCAGCTCGACCGTCCCGAGCCTCGCTACCCATGCCGTGTCGACGATCGTCACGATCGGATCGATCGCAAGAGTGCCGAGGGCGGGAATGGCGAGTGCAGCAATGGCACCGTCCCTCGGATTCCGTCGCAACGAGGCGCGGATCTCGCGCACGGTCATGACGCCGGTTTCGGTGTCTTATCGGTGTATTGGCATCGGTCCGTGAGAGGGCAAGCCCAGCATCTTGGCTTCTTCGCATCACAGACATCCCTACCGAACTGGATGAACCTCATCGAGATGCCGCTCCATTCCCGCTTCGGGAACAGTCCCATCAGATCGGCCTCGACCTTGACGGGGTCCTTGTTCGTCGTCAGCCCGAGCCGTCGGGTGACCCGATGCACATGGGTGTCGACCGCGATCGCAGGTATCCCCCAGACCTCGGCAAGCACCACCGAAGCCGTCTTCCGCCCCACGCCCCTGAGCTCGGTCAGTTTGTCGAGGTTCTTTGGCACCTCGCCCGAGTACTTGTCGACGATGTCCCCAGCAAGAGCGATGATGCTCTTGGTCTTCTGGCGGTAGAAACCGGTCGAGTAGACGATGCGTTCGACGTCCTCAGGATCGGCTCCTGCGAGATCCTCGGCAGTCGGGTATGCCTCAAACAGGATCGGCAGGACCTTGTTCACGCTCTCGTCGGTCGTCTGGGCCGACAGCACCGTCGCAACCAGGAGCTGCCAGGCATCGCCGTAGTCGAGTGCGGTCCCGACGTCGGGGTAGAGCTTCTTGATCCTGCGGAAGATGACGCCTGCATTGCGCCTCTGTTCCGGTGTGAATTCGGGGAGCGGTTTCGGTTTGGCGGCCATCCGATCGATGCTACCTGCGGATGGGTGATCAGCTTTCAGCCCAGAGGGATGATGGATAATGGATGATGGATTCGGAGAATCGGGATTCGGGCGCGAGCGTACGCGAGCGACTCGGTCATTGTCGGGATTCGGAAAGTCGGGTTTCGGGAGCGAGCGTACGCGAGCGACTCGGTGCCTATCGGGATTCGGAGGATCGGATCGGTTCAGCTCAGCCAGGCGACGATCGCAACACCAAGACCGATGTACGTGAACCCGGCAAGTACCTGCCAGAAGGCTCTGGGATTCGCCTCGGGCCGCAATCCCTCCCTGAGGCGGTCGTGTGGACTCTTCTTTGCGTTGTCGCTCCACGTATTCCCGAGTTGGTCCGACGCCTCGTCCGTCCGTCTCCCCCCGAACAGCGCTCCGGCCGCTCCGACGCCGAGGCTCGTGTAACCGCCTCCCGTCGCCCCACCGGCAAGCAGGAGCAACACACCGTAGAGAACCATCGTGTACCCGATCGACTCCGCAACACCCACGTTCCAGATCAGGGAAATGACGATCCCGACGACCGCAGAACCGAGAACTCCGAAACCGAACACGGCAAGATAGTCGGGCAGTCGGTCACGCAGCGTCAGAGCTTGTTGATGTGCCTCGTTGCCGTGGAGAGGTTCCATGGATGAAGGGTACTCGTCAGGTACTCGAGCGACGCCGTGATCGTCCGAGGACCCGTACGCAGCCCGCGACGCCGAACCCGAGGGCGGTACCGATCACCACGAGGATCAGGGCGAGTTCGAGCAGGGCAAAGAAAGAGGTATCGCAGGCCCCGAGACCCTCGGTGCACAGCCCGAGTCCGGTACCCCCGAGCACGAGGTCGAGCAGAGCGATGGCAGGGACCGCTACGACCACGACAAGAAGTGCAATGAGGGCACCGAGGATTATCCGAACGAGGGTCATCGAGTCAATGGTATCGGTCCCGACAGGATGGACCGTGGCTTGTGACGAGGTCGCGGCGCTCGGGTTGGCGCACCCGTGCGGGCAGCGGTACGGTGCCAGTCGCACCTGTCCAACGACTCGAAAGGTCACTCGTGTCGGATTCCGCTCCAACCCCGGCGTTCCACGTCGAGACCTTCACACCGGCGGAGCTCGAGGTGATCAACCTGTACTTCACCAACGCGGACCTGCCCGTGTTCGGGATCCGTGGGCTGCCCGAGGTGGTCAAGGGTGCTCTGTTTGCAAGGTACAGCCGATCCCCCAAATCCGTACGGCGGCTCTTCCTGGACGAGTTCTCGTCGGCGACGGACGAGGGCATCACCGCCATTGCCGCTGAGATCTCCCCCGATGGCCCGGTCGGAATCGAGCGGGCGGAGAAGCTCTACGACACGGTGTTCACCCAGTACGGTGACGACTCGGTCGCCCAGCTCGGCGGAGCGCACCTTGCCGTGGAGCAGGCGTCGAACATCCTGACCAAGGTCCTCGAGTGGGGTCGATTGGCAAGCTATCTCGAGCAGTCGACGCGATACATGTTCTACGACAAGAAGCTCGGTGGTCGGTATCGATACCACACACCCACCGAACTCGTCGTTGCCGGTCTGGCCGACACCTACCACGAGCACATGGACACGCAGTTCGAGATGTATTCCCACGTCGTGGCGAAGCTCGTCACCTACTACGAGGCCATGTACCCGAAGGAGGATGGCGACTCGGAGTTCGTGTGGCGATCGACCATCAGGGCAAAGGCGTGCGACGACGCACGCGGGCTCCTACCTGCGTCGACCATTTCCAATGTCGGGATCTTCGCCTCCGGCCAGGCGTACGAGGCCTTGTTGCTCAGGATGCAAGCACATCCGCTCGATGAGGTCCGGTGGTTCGGTGAGCAGATGCTCGTCGAGCTCCGCACCCTGATCCCATCATTCATGAAGCGTGTCGACGTACCCGACCGCGGTGGCGTGTGGTCGAAGTACTTCGAGGACATCGCCACTTCGATGACACAGATCGCTGGTCGCCTCGACGCCGAGCCAAGACCGTCGCCCCAGGTAACGCTGGTTGAATTCGATCCCGATGGCGAGCGCAAGGTCGCGGCCGCAGCTCTGTATCCGTTCACCAATCTGCCGGAATCACAGATCCGCGAAGTCGTTGGCCGGATGACCGAGGACGAAGTCGATGAGGTCTTCTCCGCCTACGTCGGGAACAGGTCGAATCGACGTCACAAGCCCGGGCGCGGCATGGAGCAGACCTTCTACAGGTTCGACATCGTGTGCGACTACGGAATCTTCCGGGATCTCCAGCGTCACCGGATGCTCACGCTCGAGTGGCAACCGCTTTCGCCGTCCCACGGGTACATCACACCCGATTCGGTGGGCGACATCGGTGCCGTGGAGCTGTGGGATCGTGCGATGTCGTCATCCGCCTCGCTCTTCACACGGGTCGCAGACAAAGTCGGGCCTGGGGTCGCCCAGTACGTGGTCCCCTTCGCCCAGAACATCCGATTCGCCATGAACCTCAATGCGAGGGAAGCGTTCCACATGCTCGAGCTGCGGACGCAACAAGGGGGGCACCCCGACTACAGGAAGGTGTGTCAGGACATGCACACCGCCATCCGTGAGGTCGCCGGCCATCGGCGCATTGCCGACGCCATGACATTCGTCGATCACGAGGACCATGAACTGTCCCGCCTCGAGACCGAGCGCAGGGCCGCAGCCAAAAGGGCTGCGCTGGGGGTTGCAGAACCGTCAGCCTGAAAGTGGGATGCGCAGCACCAGGTGGTCGCCGTCGAGTTCCCACGATGCGGACGCAACGAGCGAATAGTCGAGGTAATCCTTCTCCGCGCTTTCGATGAACTGCTTGCGCGCATCACCCTCAAGCGGTGGGACGCCGCGTTCGCGCACGGCAGCGGCCCTGCGGGCGAACCGCTCAAGAAACTCATCCATGTCCAGCTTTGCCATCGCCACCCTCCTGATCAATCGACTTCAGCGTAGACAAGCTGCCGGACTTCCACCGTTACGCTCTCGCGATGCTCTCCACAGATTTCGTCCTTGTGTCAGGCAAGGGTGGCGCCGGAAAGTCTGCCGTCACTGCTGCAATCGGGATCGAGCGCGCCCGACGCGGCCAGAACGTGCTGGCAATCGATCTCGGCTCCGGAAGCGGCCTCGCATCGCACTTCACCGCACGGTCGCTCGAGTACAAACCCCAGGAGGTGAGGCCAGGTCTGTCGGCGATGAAGGTCGTCCGGACGGAGGCCCTGGATGAATACCTCAAGAATCAACTCCACGTCCCCCAGGGTGCCCCCACAAAGAGCATCGCTGCTGCGCTCCGCGTTCTTGTCGACACGGCTCCGGGAGTCAGGGAAATCATCAGCATCGGCAAGCCGATCCACGAACTCTGGAAGGGTGCGTGGGATGCGGTGATCGTCGACACGCCATCCCTCGGACAGTTCCAGTCATACCTGCGGGCGCCCTCCACGATCGCCGAGCTTGTCCGTACGGGCAACGTACAACGTCAGGCGACGGCTATAACCGAGACGATCACCGACCCCGAGGTCACGAAGGTTGTGCTTGTCACGACACCCGCAGAGCTCCCGATCATCGAGACACTCGAGTCGATGAAGATCATCGAGCAGGAAGCCCTGTGTCCCCCGCCGGTCGTCGTAATGAACCGCGTTGTCCAACCGGCCCGTTTGACGGTGGCTTCGGTCGGCAAGCTTCCCGAGGGACCGTTCAAGCAAGCGGCCACGCACCAGTTGGCCATCGAGACGCTTCAGGCGCGGTGGCAATCAGAGATATCGTCGGATGTCGATCTTCCCTATCTGATGGGTGTGCTCACACCTGGTGAGGTCGCTCTCCAACTCGCCGATTCCTTGGCGAGTCTGTGAGGGGGTGACATGACCAAGACCATCATCACGGCGGGTGCAGGCGGGGTCGGCAAGACGACACTGTCGGCCGCCATTGCCGTGTCGTTTGCGCGTGCGGGTGCCCGGACGATCGTGCTGACGATCGACCCTGCCAGGAGGCTCGCGGATGCGCTCGCGGTCGAGGGTCTCGGCGACGAACCGCAACAAGTCGATGGCGAACCGAACCTCTCCGCCGCGATGCTGGATGTCGCGGCTTCCTGGGAAGCCATCATCCATCGATATGCCGATCCTGATGTGGCAGACCGCCTCCTCGTGAACCCGTACTTCCGCGCCATCGCGGACCGGTTCCCCGCTGCCCAGGCGTACGCAGCCGGGGAACGGATGGCAGCTCTGATCGAGACCGGTCGGTATGACGCTGTCGTTGTCGATACTCCCCCGTCGGAAGGAGGCATCGACTTCTTCCTCGCACCAGCGAGAACGGGCGATCTCGTGTCAGGCCGATTGCTCAAGTGGTTGACCGGCTCGAACATCCCCGGCCGCAGCATGTTGTACCGGGTGACCGCCAAGCCGATGCTTCGCCTCGCTGACACGGTCCTCGGCGGACCGATGCTGTCTGATGTCGCCGACTTTCTGCTCGACCTGCGCACCATGTACGACCAGCTGAGCAATCGGTCGAAGACCATCGAGCGCCACATGCGTGCAGCGAGGACCGTCCTCGCCACGACCGCGGATCCGACTCCGCTTCACGAGGTCGAACGCTTCTTCGACGAACTGGCCGGCATGGATGTGGTGCCGAGCGACGTGCTGTTCAACCAGACGCTCCCCGAGGAGTGGATCCGTACCGTCGCGCGGCAAACCAAACCGCAAGAAGGCGTCACCGGCGCTGCTGCGCAGAACCTCGAGCGCTGGGCATCGGAAGCCAGACGACAACGAGACGCATCCGACGAACTCGGAGCCAGGTACGGCGTTGCGGTCCACGAGATCCCATGGACGGTCCCCCCACCAGACTCACTCGATGAACTGGCAGCGCTCGTTGCAGGAGTGGGCATAAACAAGTGGCTATGAGGAACGCGCATTGCTGTCCCCCAGCCGAATACCGTTATCCGAGTACCGAATACAGAATACCGAGTACAGAATCGCGTACCCTGGGTTCTGCGGGTACATAAATGTGGGTCCCCAGCCCACAGAACG
>CAZDIQ010000090.1:0-8324 GCA_964505525.1 uncultured Acidimicrobiaceae bacterium
TTTCCTACTTTGTACTTTCTACTTTCTCCGGCTACATCACTTTCGTGCCCTGGGCTCCTCCTCCGGTTCCGGCGTAGACGTAGGTGGTGGGGCGGGGATGGAGGCCCGGGCATGAACCCGGTTCCTCGATTTCGGATGCGACGCATGCAGCGACCACGGGGCTCGTGAGGACCGAGGCGTGCGCCTCGCTCACCCGCCGTTGGAACGCTAATGGAGCGAGGAGATACCGCAGGGCGCTCGGTTTGTCGTCGACCAGGTCGAAGACCCTCAGACCCTCGGGCTGCCCGTGGAAGTTGGTGATGACCGCATCGGGGTTACGGATGGCGACCACCTCGACACCCGCCTTGTCACCGAGATTGACCCTGACATCCCGACAACTGAAGCCGCTGCATCTGATCGGGTCGAACCCGCCGTCGTCGGGGATGCGCTTTCCGAGACCCCACCCGTAACCGCCGACGGTTTGGAGCACACCGGTCATCCCCGACGCAATCGCGGGGTCAAGCAATGCCGCACCGCGGTATCCGTCGATGGGCGATCGGGTTCCGTCGTCGATGTCGGCAATCATGGCCGTTCCCACGGCACCGCCGCGCGAGTGATGCAGCGAGTAGATGTTGGCGTTGTCCTCCGCCAGTCCACGCAGCAACGCGTCCAGGGCCGCCGCAGCGGCCCATGTCGGTACCGTGCGCGACGATTCGGTCGACGACACGCCACCGTCCACTGTGCTGTAATCGAACGCGACCACCCGATCCGGGTCGATGCCCATTTCCCTCACGAGGTACCAGAAGTCCGACGACGATCCACCGTCACCGTGGACGAGAACGACGAGCGGGTCCTCCCGTCTCCTGCGGTACCCGACTCCCACAGCAGCGGCACCGACGCCCACTGCCATCGGAATCGGAACGGACCATGGGTTCGGCGGGGCAACGGGCAACCGGCCGGAGGATGGTCTCGCCGCCGTTTGGCGCACAATCGGGTTCGGGGCCAGGCCGATTCCGTCGCCCGGCGCTACGTCCGCCGGAAGATCCGATGGGCCTGCAAGCACCGCCAGACCGAGAAACATCGCCACGAACAATGTGACTCCTTCCCTTTCGGGAAGTGCGGGCTCGACCAGCATGCATTCTCAGCACCCGCGGTACAAGACCCTCATTGTTAGCGTTCTTACGCCCACGCGAGGGAGCGCTACGCCTCGAAGATCGACTTTGCGACGTCGATGTCGGCTTCGATCTGGGATACGAGGGCGTCGATGGATGCGAACCGTTGCTCGTTGCGGATTCGATCGATGAACGCCACCCGCACCGTGCTTCCGTAGAGATCGATGTCGATCCCGTAGAGGTGGACCTCGATCGTCTCTTCTCCCCCACCGAACGTCGGACGGGTGCCCACGTTCGCAACGCCATCGATCACTGAACCCTCGACCGAGCACTTGACCGCATACACACCACCGGCCGGCCGGGTGAGACCGTCAGGCATCGTGATGTTGGCCGTCGGGAACCCGATGGTCCGACCGCGTGCGTCGCCGGGAACCACGAGACCCTCGATTTCGAACGGGCGACCAAGCATCCGCGCGGCAAGCTCGACGGATCCCGCAGCGATCGCCGCCCTGATCGACGAGGACCGGACCTCGGTCCCGTGAAGGTTCACGATCGGGGTTTCCACAACGTCGAATCCCATCCGAAGCCCCATGACGCGCAGGTCCGCGACCGTGCCTGCAGCCCGATAGCCGAATCGGAATCCTCGTCCGACAGCGACGATCGACGCGTTCAGGCTGTCCTTGAGGAACATCGATGCAAAGTCCTCAGGCGACAGATGTCGGATCTCGCTGTCGAAGTCGATGACGCCCACCGCATCGACACCGGCGGCCTCGAGCAATTCGATCCTGCGATCGAGTGTGCTCAGGAGGCTCGGTGTGGACTCGGAGTTCACGATCACATCGGGGTGCGTCCCGAAGGTGAGCGCACACAGGGGAAGATCCGGTGCCGCGGCACGAAGAGCTTCGAAGACCGCCAGGTGACCACGATGCACACCGTCGAACACACCGACGGCCACTGCATACTCGGTGCGTTCCTCGTTCCACTTTCGAGGGTCGTGCCTGTAGACCTTCAACCGAGAACCACCTCTGGTAGGAGCTGCTGTTCGTCACGACGGTACACGGCCAAGAGCTGTTCGTCGGAATCTGTCATGAGCACGAACCCCGAGACCGATCCGCCGCCGACATCGTCGACATCCAACTTGACCCCGTTGCGAACCCTCATCGAGGACGCCTGGTCCAACACGATCTCGGCGGTCCCTGCGAGGACCTCTTTCGGGGTCCTTATCAGCTCGGACACGGTGCCTCCATCCGCCGCCTCGGCCACGGCGTCGACACGCACGGCGTCATCCACATGCATCTCACCGTTCCGCGTACGCCTGAGCGCCGTGAGATGGGCACGCCCGCCGAGAGCACGAGCGAGGTCGTCGCCGAGGGTCCGGATGTAGGTGCCTGTGGAGCAGACAGTGCGGAACGTGACTTCGGGATAGTCAGACGGTGCGAGGTCGATCAACTCGAGTTCGAAGATGGTCACTGGCCGCTCTTCACGCTCGACCTGCTTGCCCTCGCGCGCAAGCTCGTAGAGTCTGCGACCTTCGACCTTGCGCGCCGAAACCATCGGTGGCATCTGATGGATCACCCCACGAAAGCGTTCCATCGCGTGTTCGACGTGCTCGGATGTCACCGGTAACGGCTCACGGGACAGGACGGCTCCGTCGGCATCGAGAGAATCGGTCGCCACCCCGAACTGTGCCGTTGCGACATATTCCTTGACCGCTCCTTGCACGAATCGGAGCAATCGCGTCGCCCCGCCGACGGCGACGATGAGCAGACCGGTTGCCATCGGGTCAAGCGTGCCGGCGTGTCCGACCTTCCCACCGACATGTCTGCGCACCTTTGCGACGACATCGTGTGAGGTCCACCCCTCCTCCTTGTCGATGAGGATGAACCCTGGCTGGATGTCCGTCACGACAGGTTGGCGAGAATTCGCTCGATGACTACCGAAGGGGGTTCGGTTGCAGTGAAGCCCGAGGCGTTGTGGTGTCCACCGCCGTTGAACAGTGCGGCAATGGCCGCCACATCGACCTTTCCCCGTGACCTGAGGCTGCCCTTCCAGACTCCGGGTTTCGCCTCCTTGATCAGACAGGCCACCTGGGTCCCTCGTGCCAATCGGACAAGATCGATGAGTCCGTCGGCCTCGTGATAGGCCAGACCTGTGGCCTCGAGATCCTCAAGGGTCATGTGGGACCACACGAAGGCGTGTTCCTCGTCGAGTACCGCTCGGTCGAGGACCCGTGCCGAGAGTGCGTAGTAGGCGAACGGAGTCTCCTCGAACAGCTTCTGACCGATCGCATCCGGCTTGACACCTGCCGCGAGAAGGTCCGCAGCGATCCTGTGGGTGTGGGGTGATGTCGACGAATACTGGAACCTGCCGGTGTCGGTCACGAGCCCCGTGTAGAGGGCTACGGCCACCGGTTCGGTGATGGGCCATCCGAGTTCGACGAGAACCGCATGGACGAGTTCGGTGGTGGCTGCGGCCGCCGGATCGATGAGCAGCACGTCGCCCCACGAACCGTCCGAGATGTGGTGGTCGATGACACCGAGAACCTTCGCCTTCTCCATGGCGCCGGCGAGCGTCCCGACGCGGGAAGGGACCGACGTGTCGACGGCCACCGCAAGGTCGAGATCGACAGGGAACTTCGAGGGCGGGACAAGGACCGAGGTGTCGAGGAACGACATCTCTTCGGGGACGACGAACGGCTCGGCAAACGATGCCACGGCATCCTTGCCCGCCGCCCTCGCCGCATGGGCCAGACCGATCATCGACCCGAGAGCATCACCATCAGGACCGACGTGTCCGACGACACCGATGGACGTGGCGTTGTCGAGCGCTGCGGCCATTGCTTGCACCTGTGTGCGCTCAGGCATGGTCGACCTCACCTTCCGCGGTATCGAGGGCTTTCAGCATTTCGTTGATCTTGAGGCCTTCGTCGATGGCAGGGTCAATGCGGAACTCGAGCTTGGGGGTGTTGCGGAGGCGCACCTCCCGACCGATTTCGCGCTGGAGATGCGGAATGGCCGACTGCAGACCCGCAGCCGTCTCACGCTTCTCCTCGTCGGAACCCATGGCCGAATAGAAGACGATCGCGTATCGAAGGTCGGGACTCGTCTCGGCACCGGTGATCGTCACGAAACCGACCCTCGGGTCTTTGAGACCCGGCACGGCGTCGGCCACCACCTCGCGGATCAGTTCGTTGACCTTGCGCATCCGTGGACTGTTCTGTCGTGCCAAGGCGGAACCTACGTTCGTGCGATTTCGTTGACCTCGTAGGACTCGATCGTATCGCCCTCTTTGATGTCCCTGAAGTTCTGGAGTCCGATACCGCATTCGTAGCCGGTCGCAACGGAGGGGACATCCTCCTTGAAACGACGCAACGACACGATGCGTCCGTCGTAGATGACCACACCGTCGCGGACAAGCCTCGCACGGGCGTTGCGGTTGATGGTGCCCTCCGTGACATACGATCCGGCGACGAGACCGAGTCGTGGCGCCCGGAACACTTCGCGGACCTCGGCGACACCGAGGAACTTCTCGACCTCTTCTGGCGATAGCTCTCCGACGAGCAGTGCTTCGACGTCGTCGAGGAGTTCGTAGATGATCGAGAAGGTGCGGATGTCGATCCCGATCTTCTTTGCGTCGGCCCTGGCGGGGGCATCGGGTCGGGAGTTGAAACCGTAGATGATCGCTCCGGAAGCCTCGGCAAGCGCGACGTCGTTCGCCGTGATACCACCGACACCCGAGTGCACGATGGTCACGAATCCATCGTCGCGGCTGATGCGACCGACGGTCTCCTTGATGGCTTCGAGAGATCCATGCGCGTCCGTCTTGACGATGATGCGCAGTTCGGAGTGGTCCTCCGTGCGGAGCTGCTCGATGAGCATGCCGAGACGATCGGTGGCTGATGGAACCGTGAGTTCGAGAGCTCGGAGCTCGTCGATCTTCGTCTGGGCCATCTTGCGTGCCGTGCGTTCGTCCTTGACGACCTCGAACATGTCGCCCGCTCCGGGAACCTCGTCCCAACCCATGACGGACACGGGTGTCGATGGGCCGGCGGACGCAATCTCCTCGCCGCGATCGTTGAACATGGCTCGGACCCTGCCCCAGACGCCCCCTGCGACGATCGCGTCACCCTTCTTGAGTGTTCCACGTTGGACGATGACGGATGCGACCGGCCCACGACCGACCTCGATCTGGGCCTCGATGACCGTGCCGATGGCTGGTGCCTTCGGGTTCGCCTTCAGCTCCTCAACCTCGGAGACCAAAGAAATCATCTCGAGCAGGTCGTCGATGCCATCGCCTGTGAGTGCAGAGAGCTCGATCGCGGGCACATCGCCACCGAGTTCCTCGACGACGATCTCGTGTTGCGTCAGAGCCGCCCGGACAGCGTACGGATCGGCCGCATCGAGATCGATCTTGTTGATTGCGATGATGATCGGGACGTTTGCAGCCTTTGCGTGGTTGAGCGCTTCGACGGTTTGGGGCATCACCGAGTCGTCGGCTGCGATGACGATGATGACGATGTCCGTGACGTCGGCGCCGCGTGCTCGCAGTGCCGTGAAAGCTTCGTGACCTGGAGTATCGATGAAAGTGACTGCACTGTCGCCCTCACCGACCTGATACGCACCGATGTGCTGGGTGATCCGTCCGGCTTCGCCCTCGATGACATTCGCGTTGCGGATCGTGTCGAGGAGCTGGGTCTTGCCATGATCGACGTGACCCATGACCGTGACGACCGGCGGCCGGGGTACGAGGCTCGCGGGATCGTCCTCGTATTCGATCAGGTGGCGTTCACGACCGGTGTCTTCCTCTTCCTCGTCGCTCTCTGCAACGAGGATCTCCCAGCCGAGCTCCTTGCCCAGCGGTTCGAGCGCCTTGACCGGGATCTCCCCACCCCCGGGGACCATCTCGCCCATGAACATCAGGGTCTTGACGATGTCAGCGGTGCGGATCTGCACGAGACGTGCAAGGTCATGGACGGTGATGCCAGGCTCGACGAGCAGAACCTTGTCCTCCGCACCGTCTCCCGATGCATCGTCGGCTTCGTCTTCGGTCGCTTCGTCGGTGGTGTCCGCGGCGGCCTCGACCTCGGCTGCGCCGTCGACCGGATCCTCGGCCTGGTCATCGGGCTGCTCTGTGGCGGCGGTGGCCGGTTCGATGTTCGCCTTGGCATTGTCGTCGTACGACAGGCGGACAAGGGCTGCTGCTTCCTCGTCTAGGCCCGAGGAGGCCGTCTTTACATCGATTCCGAGTTCCTGGGCACGCGCAAGCACCTCCTTGGACTCTTCTCCAAGATCTCGTGCAAGTTCATATACGCGTACGTTGGCCACTGTTACCTCCGGGGTGTTCCGATGCCGTCCGTATCTGGCAGGAACGGACCCCTATTCTTCCTCCGACTTTGCAGCGTCCTGCGCCGCATCACCGTCATCATCTGTGATCTCTTCATCGGCCTCTGCGACCGCGTCCTCGGCAGGCTCTACGAGCTCAGCTTCATCCGCCACATCCTCGGCGCTGACCTCAGCCACCTGATCCTCGTCACCGGCGGTCTCACCCTCTGGCGCCGATTCCGCTGCTTCGACCGGTGCGGCATCTGGTTCCGTGACCTCGTCGTCCTCGGGTTCGAGGCCGAGGTCCTGGGATTCGGACTGGATGTCGATCCGGTAGCCACTCAGGCGGGCGGCGAGGCGGGCATTCTGCCCTTCCTTGCCGATGGCGAGCGAAAGCTGGTGATCGGGAACGATGACGATGGCAACGTGCTCTTCCTCATCGAGGCGGACCTCGATCACCCTGGCAGGGCTGAGTGCCTCGGCGATGAACGCCGGGGTGTTGTCATCCCACTCGACGATGTCCACCTTCTCACCCTTGAGTTCGTTCACGACCTGTCGCACCCGGGAACCCCTCGCACCGACGCATGCGCCGACGGGGTCGATGTTCGGGTCGTTCGACTTGACGGCGATCTTGGTGCGGTGACCGGCCTCCCGTGCAATGGCCTTGATCTCGATGTCTCCGTCGACAAGTTCCGGCACCTCGAGCGCGAACAGAGCGCGGATGAACTCGGGGTGACTGCGTGAGACGACAATGGGCGCTCCCTTGCCCTCGCCACGAACCTCGAGAATCAAGGCCTTGACGCGGTTGCCCCGTTCGAGTCGCTCGAACGGAATCTTCTCGGAGCCGGGAAGCATGGCCTCGGCATCACCGAGGTCGAGGATCGCAAACCGATGATCCGATTGCTGGACGAGTCCGGTGACGAGGTCGCCTTCGCGCCCTTCGTACAGGTCGAAGACCTGATCACGCTTGGCATCGCGCAAACGCTGGAGAATCACCTGCTTTGCCGTCTGGGCAGCGATACGACCGAAGTCATCGGGTGTGTCTTCCCATTCCTCGATGACGTTGCCCTCTTCATCGAGAACCTGGCCGAACACGTTGATCTCACCCGTGTCCGCATCAATCGTCACGCGGGCCTCCTCGGCGGCACCTGGCGTGCGTTTGTATGCCGATACGAGTGCGTTGGCAAGGGCTTCAAGGATCGTGTCACGCGGCACACCCTTCTCCTGCTCGAGGAGGTCGAGTGCGTCCATCAGGTTGTAATCCATGCTTGCTCCTACGCGTCCGTCGTTGTCCGGGCGTTCTTGTCCCACACGAAGACCGTTCGCGCCGACGAGACGTCCGCATATGTAATTGTGCGGTCGGAGCCGTCGATGCCGATGACGAACGAATCTTCGCCTACTGACACCAACTCCCCGTTGTGGTTCTTGGTTCCATCGACCTCGGAGAAGGTCTTGACCTTCACTTCCCGACCGATCGACTTGTCGTAGTGACGTGGCCGGGTGAGTTTCCTCTCGAGTCCCGGCGATGACACCTCAAGCGTGTACGAACCTTTGATCGGGTCTTCGGCATCGAGGAGTCGCCCGATACCACGGGAAAGCTCGGCGATGAGGTCGACACCGACGGTATCGGGGCTGTCGAGGGTGACGCGCACGATGTGACCTCCGCCGAGGACTTCGACATCGTCGAGTTCCACGCCTTCGGCCGCGACATAGGGATCAATCAGGTCCCAAAGTCTTTCTGCCACGCTCGTCACCTTTTCTGCTCCTTGCACGCCGAAAGAGAGCCCTGCAAACAAAGAGGCGGGCCACGGCCCACCCCTGCAGAGTTCTCGGTTCGCAACTGTCAGTATATCGGTTCCCCGAGATTGCTGGGGAGCAGGTGCGGTTCAGAGTTCAGATGACAGATGACAGA
>CAZDIQ010000091.1:0-8216 GCA_964505525.1 uncultured Acidimicrobiaceae bacterium
AGCTAGACCGGGCTGGGGATTGGCACCATGCTCGTAGGCCCGCACGAACGCTGCGTCTGCCCCCTCGTAGTCCCCCATCAACAGCTTGATGAGCCCGACCTGGGCCTCACCGACGCCGACCTCGTCGAGCAGTCGGTACCGCTCAAGATTCTCACAGGCCTCGAGAGTCTCCAGCTCGGCTCCGGGCCAGTCCCCGCGCAGCCGCTTCAGCTCGGCTCGACGGATCTGGCAGACACCGGGATATCCGCCGACCGAATTGCGACGCAACCAGCGATCAGCCTCTTCGGTCCACTCGCCCGCCCGCCGGAAGTCACCGACACTTCGACACGCCTCGATCGTGCAGCAATAGACATTGCCCGCCATCCGGAGACTCAGACTCCCCGACAGGGCCGTTGCTGCGCTCTCGTCGATGAGACGCATCCCCTCCTCCCACTCGCCGCGAGCAACGAGGGCACGCCCTTTGAACACCATGGCCTCGATCTCTGTCTCGGTGTCACCGGTGGCCCTTGCCATGGCAATGACCTCGTCGCCGAGCGCAACGGCCCCGTCGACATCGCCGCTGAACAGCGTTCCCATGATGTCAAAGACCCGTATGCGGGCGTGATTGACCGAATCCGGGATGTCAGCGAGCAGACGCTCACCCTTCGATCTCCAACCAGCCGCGACCGACATCGATCCTCGCCGTATGGCCAGTTCGGCGAGGACGATGGCGATCGATACCGCACGGTCTTTCTCACCGACCTCGACAAAACCGGAATACGCCGCCTCCATCGTCTCGATCGAGAGGTCGGCGTCGCCTGCCCACCATGCGGCGTCGGCATAGACCTCAAGGTCGTCGGGAGTGAGTGGCTGTTGACCGGCCGCCTGCTCGAAGGAATTGACCGCGTCTATCCAAGACCGTTGGCGAGCGGCTTCTCTCGCCGTCTCAAGGAGTTGGGTGGCTTCGACCGTCACCGCGGAATGATAGTCGCCCGACATGCCGCGCCCGGCCCATGAGCGGACATGCGAGATCCCACGCCTTGAAGCCCGACCGTTCGTTCACCGTCACCAACGTCCTGGCCGAGTACACCTAGACATCCCATACCGGGCACCCAGTATCCTTCGTAGCTGTGAATCACAACAACCAGGCCGCTTCTGTTTTCGGGACCGGCACGATAGCTCGGGTCGCACGCGCCGGAATTGCCGTTCTGATCGTGGCGGCCACCGTTCAGGCATACGGCCCGAACCTGTTCGCGTTCTTCACCATCCTCTCCAATACGATGGCAGCGCTGCTTCTGTTTGGTCAGGCTGTCAATCCTCGCTGGATGTCTTCGAACGGTTCGGTCCGCGGTTCGGTCACGCTCTACATGGTCATCACCGGTGTGGTGTATGCCCTGTTGCTTGCCCCGCTGGACGTTGATGTCGGCAACTACGCCCCATGGGCAAACTTCGTTCATCACAGCCTGGCTCCAGCTGCGCTTCTGATCGACTGGCTCCTCTTCCCACCATCGAGGCGACTTCCATCGTCCGCAGTGTGGTGGTGGCTGGCGTTTCCCGCCGCCTATCTGGGTTTCTCGCTGATCCGAGGAGCCAACACCGGCTGGTATCCCTACCCGTTTCTCAACATCGACGAACTCGGGGTTGTCGGTGTAGCCCTCTATTCGGTGGTCATCCTCGGTGCGTTCCTCGCCATCGGGACGTTCCTTCGATGGTGGGCCGACCGCCGCGGCGTGCTCCCTGAGCCCACGCCGTAGCGTCGTCGCTGACGTTCCGAAGTCGACCAGGCTCAACGCCAGTCGATGGTGTGGAGAACAACCGCGTCAGTCCTCCCACTCGTGGATGGGCTTTGCGAAATTGAGGATCCCGTATGCTCCGCCGATGCCCTCGTAGAGATGGAAGTAGTCGTCCAATCTTTCACCGATCCACTCCACATCCCCTTCGCCCCCACGTCCCAATCCGTAATACCGACCCATCACTTCAGCGAATCCCTGATCCTCGAAGTCAGCGACGAACTGCGCCTCGAAGTCCGAGGCAGCGTTCGGGTAAATGAACGTGACACTCAGAAGGTCGTCCGAGTTGCCCCGCTGGACCGCACAATCGGGCATGGACGCCCAGGGGAGCAGTACTCCGATGATCGACGGATCGAGTAGGTACGCCTCCTGGCCGGACTGGGACGCCGACGAATGCATCTGCTCCAACAAGGACAGGCACCACTCGGTCGCATTCCCAGAATCGGGGTCCATGCGATAGGCGACCCCGTCTTCACCAGCTGGACCGGTCGCCACCGCTCCCGACTCTGGTGTTTCGTCCGTCTCCATCGCAGCGGAGGCGACCGTCGTCGTTGGTTCCGCGTCCGGTGTCTGGATCTGATCCAAGTCGGCGTCGGTCCCGCCACACGCTGCAACCATCAGGAGCACGGCTGCACCCAACGCCAGCCGTGCCCCAACATTCGATATCCCCTTCATCAGCCTGCGTCCACTCTGAGGTCAGCAAACATGCCGTGCACGAAGTGCGGGGGTCCTGCGCCTTCGATGACCGGTGGGCCGCCTTCTGACGCTGCTGCGGCATCGAGGTATACCTGCGGATCCACCCCGGTCGGGATGAAGCAGAAGATCACGTAGTCACCAGGATCGTGCAATACCCCGTCGCCCACGGCCGGGATCTGTGGTCCACCCGGTGGAGCCAACAACACCGCAACCGGGGGTCCGCCGAACGCGTGCTCCAGATCGTCGGGTGAGAGTTGACTCAGTTCGGCAGCGGTGCGCGTCTCCCCGTCCGGGAGCCTGAAAACCACGATCTCGTGAAGTTCCGCATCAGAATCGTTCGTGATCGAGAGTCGGGTTCCTGCCGGCACCGAGCCTGGAAGACCCAGGATCGCATAGTCGACGAGAGTCACTTCGACCTCACCGGGCTGCGGCAATGTCGTCGTCGGTGGCTGTGTGGTCGTCGTCGGCGCTTCGGTGGTGGTGGTCGTGGCTGTCGAGCTTGTGCATGCCGCAAGCACCACGATCGCTCCAGCTGCGGCTGCCGTTCTCCAAAGGTTCCTCATATAGCGTTCCTTTCCATGTGTTGGTTGGTCACGACGTCAGGTCGAGACCGTGTGCAAAAACGTTGTTCGGGTCGACTCGGCGCTTGACCTCGACGAGGCGCGCCCACGAGGCGAAATCGAAGGCATTCCGGGTCTGTGACCTCCGCTCGTCTCCCTCCATGAGGTTGAGATAGACGCTGTCGATCTGGGGAGTGACGCGCTGCCACAGAACCTCGGCCCGTCGTTCCGCCTCCCGGCGTGCCTCGGGCTCTGGCGTGACCCCCACCACCTGGAGCAAGCGGTCGGCCTCCGGCAGCACATAGCTGCCGTCCGACTCAGCACGGCCCATCGCTCCCCCACCATGACGGGCTTCAACGAACAGAATCGGAGAAGGGCCGTCGCCACCCAGGACTGCCTCGTACATGGCTTCGAAGACGTCGGGACCGAGGCCGTTCAACCAACGTGCTGACGTGAGGGCTGGAAGCGGGTCGACCGGGTCCTGGGAGATCGATGCGACCTCCCGGAATGGCATCCGCATGAAGGTGTCGATCTCGGGGGCGAGCCATTCCCGCCACCGATCGACCAGATGACCGGCAACCTCGGGATCGCCACAGTGACAGCCGCGGACTACCGCAAACGCTCGACCACGCAGAGGCTCGGGCACGATTTCGATCGGTGGGAAGTTGACGATGTCAAACGACGTGGTGAAGTCATCGGACAGCCCCTCCGACCAGAAGCAGTAGCGGTCGAAGACATCGGACGCCACCTCGATCGGATAGAAGAGGTTCCCCCCGTACACGGTGCCGACAGGCACGAGTCCGATCTCCATCTCCACGATTACACCGAGGCTTCCCGACCCACCACCTCGCAGAGCCCAGAACAGTTCGCCCTCGGACTCCGCGGAAGCCTTCACTATCGAGCCGTCTGCAAGCACGACGGTGAACGACCTGACGTGATCCGATGCCATCCCGTATCGACGGCCCAACCATCCGAACCCACCCCCCAAGGTGAAACCCACAGCACCGGTGTGAGGCGACGACCCCAGAAGTGGAGCAAGACCGACGTCAGCGGCCGCGTTCAACACCGGCTCCCAGGTGACCCCTCCCCCCACCTTGGCACTCCGGCGCTCCTCGTCCACGACCACCCCGGACAGGGCACGAGTGAGAATCAGAAGCGCGCCATCAGCAGGCGAGGTGACACCATGTCCGGTTGCCTGGATGGCCACTTTGAGGTCATGGGCTCCGGCAAAGCGGATCGCTTCCACGACGTCCTGAACCTCGGACGCTGCGATGACCACCGTCGGCTTGTGCGAGAACGAGGTATTCCACGGATCGGAGGCACCCGAAAACTCAGGATCACCCGGACCGAACGCCGTCCCGGACAAGCGGCGGTTGAGTTCGGTCGTATCGACGCTTGGTGAAGACATCGCGACAACGTACGAAACAACCGCTCGGAATGTGTGGAAACTACGCAAATTTCGGTGCGGGTACCCAGAGATTCCGAGGCTCAGGCTCGCTCCTCAACCATACGCGCTGCCTCCTGACGGCTATTCACCCCAAGCGTGCTGAGAATCGCCGAAACATGCTGTTCCACCGTCCGCACAGAGAGGAACAGTTCATCTGCGATCTCGGAGTTTGACTTGCTCGCACGAAGCAGTTCGAGGATCTCGGTCTGGCGCGGCGTGAGCCCGAGGTCACTCGACCTCCGTCCGCGGTACGGGCCGCGAGGAACCCCCTTGACCCCCTCCGCCTGGAGTCCCCTCCGGATCCTCGTCGCCAGCGGCGCTGCTTGAAGCTCATCCAGAGTACGCAGCGCGGCGAGACGCGCATCGACGTCACCGAAGCTGAGACACATCGCCCACTCATACGGGCATCCTCGCTCCTCCCAGAAGGATGCGGCCGCTGACCAGTCGCCGTTGACAAGGGATGCGTACGGATGGGGTGTTTTCTCCGGAAGCACGGGAATGTGGCCCGCGAGATAGAGGTAGTGCGCCAACTCGCCAGCGTTCACCACTTCGTCGCGCTCGAAGACCGCGTTCATGAGGTCGATCATGTCGTCCACGACCTCCCCAGGTATGTCGTTTGCAAGCCAGATCCGTTCGGAGACCGGCCACGAAGTCTGCCCTGCCTGCATCGGGGTGCCGGTGGCCTTCGCCTCGTTCCAGAGTCCGAGGGTCATCTGAAGGGCATTGGGGGCACCCTGCCTGACTCGTATTCGGGCGATCTCAGTCCGCGCTGCGAGGGCCACGGCGTGACTTGCAGGCAAACGGTCAACCAGCTCACCAGCCAGTCTGGTCGCGACATCCCAGTTGCCAGCGGTCTCCTCGGCCCAAACCAACTGCCCCTGCAAGTGAAGTTCGCCAACGAGCACCTGACCATTGGAGGCAGCGGCAAGGCCCCGCTCAGCCCACAGTTTCGACTCGGCGGGTCTTCGCAAAGCCGAATATCGCGCTGACAGATTGCTCGCGGCACCGACCTGGGCAACCAGCAACCCTTCCTCCGCGGCGGTGCTGAACGCGGCCTCCATTTCGGATACCCCTTCTGGGTACCGTGCTGTAACGAGCACCCAACCAACGCAACCGAGCGCATCGATTCGAGCCGCTGGAGGCGCATCCTCGATCGCCAACACCTTTCGCCCGTACTCCAGCGTCCGCTCGAAGTCGTAGGAGTACAGGTGCAGCCTGGCTGCTTTCGCGAGCGCTGCAGCGCGTTCCGATGGTCCGCCTGCTTCCAAGAGACCGAGTGCTTCTTCGATCACCTCGGCCCGAGAAACGGCGGTAGAGATGTCGCTCCAGGCGAGTATGGTGCTGGCAAGCAGGCTTTTCCCGAGCGCGATCGGTTCGCCTATACGACGGCGAAGCTCGACCGCCTTTCCAGCGAGTTCGGTCGCTCTTGGATCGGTCGACAGATAGGCCTGCTCGGCCCAGAAGTCATGGTGGTCGGCCAGATCTCCGAGATCCAACTCACCGAGGTACGGCTCCATCGCGCTGAGGTGCTCAAGAGCTTCGCGGTGGTTACCAGACGCCGCAGCCAGTCTCGCGGCTGACGGAAGGATCCGCACAATGGCATCGCGGTCGCCTGCGGTACGGGCGTAGTGGGCAAGTCGAGACGGATCTTCGGAATCGTCCTCCAACGCAGAGAGGACCTGCAGGTTCAGAGCCTGACGCTTTGCCTGTGGGAGCTCGCTCTCGACACCTCTTCTTGCGAGTTCGTGACGGAAGCGGACCGTCGAGCCCTCCACCAGAAGCAAACCTGAGTCTTCCGCCGCGGCCATCGGGCTCTGTACATCGCCGACCAGGCTCGACAGCAGGACAATGTCGGCCCGTCCGGGTATGACGGAAACCAACTCCACGAAGTCGCGCTCCTCCGGACCAAGGCGAGATAGACGCCCGAGCACCGAGTCCACAACCGATTGCGGAACGGCACTCTCTGCGTTCGACAGAAGTTCCGTCACCATGAAGGGGTTGCCTCCGGTCAACTCCATGATGTCGTCAACGTCGTCGGTGGCGGCGAGTGTTTCGACAGCGGACGCGCTAAGGGGTGCCAATGCGATCCGTGTGACCGCGTTGGAAGGGAGATCACCCAGGGCGAGTCGCACCCGTTCGCCGACCGAGGCGACTTCATTTCGATAGGTCAACACCATAAGCCCGTGCGTCCTCCCGATCCGACGTCCGACGAACCGCACGAGATCCAATGTCGCATCGTCCGCCCAGTGGATGTCCTCGATCACCATCACCGTCGGTCGGAGTGACCGCGACAACAGATCGAGGGTCGTCTGGAACGCAGAACTGCGGTCATCACTGGAAAGTGCAGCCGCAAGAGTTGGCTCGATCGACGCCATATCTCTCAACGCACCCAACGGAACGGGTGTCGTGAGGTCATCGCAGTAGCCCCAAAGGACATGAACGTCGTCCCCGATCTCGTCGACGAACCGTCGAGCGAACGAGGTCTTACCGATTCCGGCCTCACCACGCACCAGTGCGGTCCGCCCAGCCCCTTGCCTTGCGTCGTCGAGCAACTCACCAAGTTGCATCAACGGTTCGTCGCGCTCAAGGAGGGCAGGCGCCGACATCACGTTACGTAGGAACGCACGGCCCCAGCTGACCGCTCGAGAGTCGGGTGTGCGCGCCGGAGCGGTGAGTGACGCGACACACCGTCCGGACGGAGCGAGTGGGAGTCACGTCGCGATGGCGTCTACTCGGGTTGTGTGTTGGAGATTGCATACCTGTCCTATCTCCACGACAACAGCCAACAGGGTGTTCCGATTGTAGCCAGACGACCTTCGACAGACCGAAGGGCGGTTTGTCAGGTGTTCTCGTGACGATCATCCGGCCATCGACACTGGAAACAAAGACACCCCGGGGGGTGGAGCCCACGGGATGTCTGGTGCCGAAGAAGCGACTGTCAGCCAGGGCAGGTGATCTCGAAGCTGGCCAGGACGGGTTCGTCGAAGTCGGCCTCACCCGTCAGGTAGCCGGGTGCCAGGTAGATCTCACCGGCGACCCGATTGCCCTCGGTCGTCCACGAACCTATCCCCGCATAGTCATCGAGCCAGGAGGTATCGCCACTGAGCTCAGACAGCTCACTCGCATTTCGCTTAGCATACGCACCCAACCTCAGCCCATTCGCCCGATCGTCCACCGTGAAAGATGCCTGGATCGGAAGATCCCAATTCTCGTCTATGTAGGCGTTGGTCTCTTCCGGCGAGTGCCAGATCACGATTGTGAGCTCCGGAGTCACATCGGGCTCGACACTGTCGCCGGGGTTCTCGATTGCGAAACCCCTGACTTCGAAGTAGTCCCCATCAAGGTAGTTGTTGTCGTCGTGGAGATGACAGCCTGTGAACGTGCTGGACGAACTACCCGACGTGAAAGTCCAGGTGGTGAGGAACTCGTAGCTGCGGTCGCCGAGATCGATCGTGACCCGTCCGGACTCTCCGCTCACCCCGCCATCGGGTTCAGCCGTGGTCGTCTCCGGCGATGACGTGGTGGTCGCCTCCTGGTCGCCGACGGGTTGCCCATCGTCACTGCCGGGGTCCGTGGTGGTCGGTCCACCCCCGTTTCCCCCACACGCCGTCGCAATCAGACACAGCACAATCAGAATGGTTATTCGTCTCATGTACCCAGACTTGCATACGCCAGTGAACGAATCCTGAACGTTTCACCGGTCCACCAGTGGCGTCGGGTCGGACGCAGGCACAGGTGTCATTG
>CAZDIQ010000092.1:0-8200 GCA_964505525.1 uncultured Acidimicrobiaceae bacterium
CGGGCATTCCCTGGTAGGAACCGGTGAAGCCCAACATGTTGCGCACGCTCGTCACTTCGGACGCGTCGTCGAGAAACTCGCTGGCGATGTATTTGGCCCGAAGCGGATCGCCGGGGAGGAGAACCGCTTCGGCAAAGGCACCCTCAGGCGCACTGATATGTGGCGTTGGCATTGAAAGAACCGTTCGTGGTCGGACTGCAAGAGGCATGGTAGAGCGACGCAGAGGACAGATGACAGATGACAGATGACAGATGACAGATGACAGATGACAGAGGTACTCGGTATTCGGTATTCGGTATTCGGTACTCGGATTTTGGTACTCGGACTTGGTACAGCCCGTCCGTCAGCCGTCAGCTGTAAGCCGAAATCTCCCCCTGCATCTCCCTGTGTTCCACCACGCCGTCGGCGTGGAGGGCGAAGCGACCCTCGGTGCGTGCGTGCACCGGATCCGGACCTGACCATGGCCAACCCCCGAAGCCGGTACGCCGATAGTCCGAGAACGCCTCCTGGAGTTCCTCTGGCGTGTTCATCACGAACGGTCCGAGCTGGAATACCGGTGCGCCGATGGGTTTGCCCTGCAGCATCAGGAACTCCGCAGGCGCCCCGTGATTCGTCAGGACGACATCGGCATCCGACGCAAGGTGCACACCGGTACCCGAGGAGACCTCGACGCCCGCGATCTCGACGGAATCACCCTCGAAGAAGTGCAACATCCGGTTAAGACCTCGATCATGCCCCGGGAGGGTCCATGTCGCGTTCGGGTCGAGCTTGATGAGCCAGATCGCAAGATGCCCATCGGGGTTCGACGCCCACGAATCCGGTGGCGCAGGAGCCGGTATGTGACCGTCGAGTTCGCCGGCGATGACATCGATGCGCACGCCGGTCGCAGGTTCGTATGTCGGAATCTCCTCGGACCACAGCATCGCGAAATAGGCGGGAACCATCTTGGATTCCGGGGGCAGGTTCAGCCAGATCTGGAAGAGCTCGAGCGGATTGTCCTCGTCTTCACGGATGAGGGGGAACATCTCGCTGTGTTGGATCCCGCCTCCCGTGGTCAACCACTGGACATCGCCGCCACCGTATCTGGCCGTTGCACCGAGAGAATCGGAATGGTCCACATATCCCTGTCGCACGACGGTGACAGTCTCGAACCCGCGGTGCGGGTGCTGGGGGAACCCGGGGACACGGGCACCGTGATACATGCTCCAACCATCAGTACCTGAAAAGTCGGACCCGATCCGTCGTCCCGCGAGGGAGCCGACCGGTCCCTGCTCTTCGTTGCCCGCGGGGAACTGGTCGTGGTGGTGCATGGTCACGATGAACGGATCGAGTCCGTGCCACTGGAAACCGAGATCCACGAGATCGATGATCGGGCTTGCTTGGTCGCTCATTCGGTCACCTCAGCGTTCAGGTTCGATGGATATTCGATCTGGCAGAACCCGTGATTGCAATAGCCACCCGGGTTCTTGTGGAGGTACTGCTGGTGGTATTCCTCCGCGTAGTAGAACGGCCCGGCTTCGGCGATCTCCGTCGTGACGGCTCCGTAGCCCGAGGCGACCAGACCAGCCTCGTACGCATCCTTCGAGGCAACGGCGACATCACGCTGATCGTCGGTGGTCCAATAGATCGCAGAACGATATTGGGTGCCCCTGTCGTTGCCCTGCCGATTGAGGGTCGTCGGATCGTGCTGCTCCCAGAAGCTCTTGAGGATCACATCAAGCGAGATCCGGGTCGGGTCGTAGACGACGAGAGCCACCTCGGCGTGTCCCGTGCGACCCGAGCACACCTCTTCGTAGGTCGGATTCCTCGTGGAACCGCCCTGATAACCCGCCGCGGTCGTAATCACACCTGGCAGCTTCCAGAAGATCCGCTCCGACCCCCAGAAACAGCCCATGCCGAACGAGATGACCTCGGCGCCATCGGGAAACGGGGGGATCATCGACGACTGGTTCACGACGTGCACGCCACTGATCGCAACGGGGTCGTCGCGCCCGGCGATTGTCGAATCCGGCGGCTGGTTTGAGCGATTCTTTCGGGAGAACATGCGGTAACAACACCTCAGGTGGCCCATTCGTTCCCGAGACTGCGTGCTTGTGGCTGTCAACTACTCTGGCGCGGTGCCACAGATGCCAAAACCGCTCCAGTCGATGGTCAGAAAACGCGGTTCGGCGGCCTTCGTCATCGCCGCCGTCGTGCTCGGTGTTCTGGTCGGCGTCGCCGCGGCCTTGCTCGCTTGGCTCATCGACGGTGTGGAGACCTTCACGAAGGACATGGCGACATGGACGACGTGGACCCGAGCGATCTTCTTCGTAACGATTCCGGTCGGTCTGTTCCTGTCGTGGTTCCTCAACCGGCTCTTCGGCCCGGGTGTGTCCGGTGGTGGCGTTTCCGAGACGATGGTCGGGCTCAGCCTCCACGGCGGCTACCTCCCCACGAGAGCCATCTTCGCCAAACTTGCCTCAACCGCAACAACCCTGGGCACCGGCGGATCCGGTGGACGTGAAGGACCGATTGCCCTCATCGGCGCAACGATCGGTTCATCGCTGTCGCGTTACACGCACTTTGACCACGACCGAATACGAAGCCTCGTCGCGGCAGGGGCAGGAGCTGGTATCGCAGCGAGTTTCAATGCTCCCATCGCAGGGATGCTGTTTGCAATGGAGGTGATCCTCGGGTCCTACGCCATCCGGCATCTCAACGCCGTCGTCATTGCAGCGGTAGGCGCATCGGTCACGGCCCATCTTCTGTCCGGTGACCATCTCGCCCTCACCTCACCTCCGCATTCCCTCGGAAGCCCGCGGGAACTCCTGCTCTACGTGCTGCTCGCAGGTATCGCGGTCGCGTTCGGGCTCCTGTACCTCATGATCTTGGACTGGATCTCGAAATGGCAGACGACCAAGGTCGTGCCGCGCTGGACGACACCGATCATCGGTGGCCTCGCTGTCGCAGCAATCGGATTCTTCTGGCCCGAATCGTTGGGAACCGGTCAGCAATACCTCACAGGCCTGTTGGCTTTGGACGGCCCTGGAGACTTCGTTTGGCAGACGTTGGTCGTGATCGCTCTCGCCAAGATGGTCACATCGGCGTTGACTCGGTCAAGCGGTGGCTCTGCGGGCACGTTCATGCCGAGTCTCTTCATCGGCGGAGTGCTAGGGGCAGCCTTCGCCATCATCATGGACCCGATCTGGCAGTTCGACGATCTATCCCCCGGTGCGTTCGCCATCGTGGGGATGGCCTGTGCCTTTGCAACCATCGCGCGTGCCCCCATGACATCGGTGATCATCGTTTTCGAGTTGACAGGCAATTACGAGCTCGTCCTTCCGCTCATGCTGGGAGCGGCTCTTGCGACCTATGTCGGGGACCGCTTCCACTCAGAATCCGCATACACCATGCCGATCCGCAGACGGGGCATCACGCTGCCCCAGACGGAGGACATCGACCTCCTTGACACGGTCGTCGTGGCAACGGTCATGTCCGAGACCGATACACCACTGCGGCCGTGGAATACGCTCGCCGAGGCCGCCGAATACTTCGAGACCTCCGGGCACCACGGCGCTGTGGTTCTCAACGATCAGGACAAACTCGTCGGACTCCTGACACTTTCCGATATCGCAGACGCCGGAGGGCCGAGCTTGTCACTGACGGTCGCTGCTGCGATGTCGAGCGAGGTGATCACCGTGGCGGGCGACATGCCGGTGTCGAGCGCGTTGTCACGCATGGCAACCCTCGGTGTCGGACGAATTCCGGTGGTTTCCACCAGTGATCCGAACGAGGTCGTCGGCATGTTCAGACGCGATTCGGTTGTCAAGGCGTACGACAGCGCCATATCCATGTCCACCGGTCGTGCATTGGACCGCGAACGTCGACGCATCCGGTCCCAACCAGGAGCAAACTTCTTTGAGGTCGTGGTACCGACGGGGTCGCCGGTTGCGAACATCAAGGTGTCCGCTGTCGACTGGCCAGCGGACTTCGTCCTGGTTTCGATCCAACGTGGCGCTCAGGTCCTGGTTCCGCACGGCAACACCACGATCCGTGAAAGCGACACCGTGATCGCCTTCGGCAGTCCCGCAGCGAACGAGGGTCTGGCACGCCTCATCGGCGTACACGAGGATGAACCTGCCCACTAGAGCAGTGTCGCGTATGCTCCACTCCGATCGAACAACCGATACCTTGGACCCATGACCGCACCACATCCCCTCGTTCCCGTGATCCTTTCGGGAGGCATCGGTGCCAGATTGTGGCCGGCATCTCGCACATCGCTCCCGAAACAGCTGCTTCCCCTTGTCAGCGACCGATCAATGATCCGCTCGACAATCGATCGTGTGGCGCGACTCGGTCCGATCTCGGCGCCGATCATCGTCACCAACGCAGATCACGCAAAGGCGATCAGGCAGGACCTGTCCGACTCACCGTACGCGGATGCCGCGATGATCCTCGAACCGGTCGGCAGGAACACCGCACCTGCGGTCGCCGCTGCCGCGCTCGAAGCGATGCGGTCGGGCGACGATCCTCTCCTGCTGGTTCTCCCTTCTGACCACACGATTGGTGATGAGGACGCCTTTATCGATGCGATCAACCTCGGCATCGACGCGGCGGCCGCCGGATCCCTTGTCACGTTCGGCATCCACCCGAGCGACCCCAACACCGGATATGGCTATATCAGGGTCGGCGAGACCGTCTCGACCGGTGTCCACCGGGCATCCGAATTCCGTGAGAAGCCAGATTTCGCAACGGCATGTGCCTACCTCGAATCCGGTGACTACCTGTGGAACTCGGGGATGTTTCTCTTCACGTCCTCGGTATTCCTGGCCGAGCTTGCGAACCACGATCCCGTGATGCTCGCAGCGACCAAGCAAGCTTGGCAAGCCGCGACCAGAACGGGCACGGACGTGTCGTTGGACCAAACGGCCTTCGCCTCGGTCGTCGGTGATTCGATCGACTACGCCGTGATGGAAAAGACGCTCAACGCAGCGGTCGTCCCTGTCGATCCAAAGTGGAGTGATGTAGGGTCCTGGGCCTCGCTTTGGGACATCACGGACAAGGATGAGGACGGAAACGTCCTGACAGGCGACACCATGGTGGTCGATGTGAGACAGTCGTACGTGCGGGGATCGGGTCGGCTGATAGCGGTCGTCGGCATGGACGACGTGGTGATAGTCGACACGCCTGATGCCCTGTTGGTGACCAGCCGGGATCGGGCCCAGGACGTGAAACAGATCGTCGACCGGCTCGTCGCCGAGCATCGGCCAGAAATCGAATCGGACGGAAAGGATTCCCGATGACAGCCGCAGCCCTGATCGGAATAGTTCTTCTTGTGTTCCTCGCCTTCGGGGTGTTCCTCTCCAGGCGGCAAGCCGAGACGAAGCGACAAGCCATCCAGGACCTTCAACGCGAGAAGGAAGCACTCGGCCCGGTCAATGTGAAGGCCCTGGCGGAAGAAGAGGCGGCCGAACTCGGATTGGCCGGAATCCGGGGGGCGGAAGGAATACCTCCCGTCGTGCTGCTCAAGGTCTGGAAGAGCAGCTCGGCGATTGTCGAGCGGTGTGCGTCGAAGGACCAGCTGCGCTATGAACTCGCCCCCGGTGTCGATCCAACGCTTGCCGCGGAGCCCGATGTGACACTCGTGTGTGACACCGCTGATGATTCCGAGTTCGAGGAAGAAGTCGACGAGGTCTCAGAGGACGAGTGAACCCTGATCGCCTCGAGCGAGCGATCAGGACTCGGTGACCGCTTCCGTTTCGGGGACCGATTCGTCGTCTTCGGGTACCGACTCGTCGTCGCTGGGTACCGATTCGTCGTCGTCGCCACCCCAGAAGTACCCGTACACGAGACTGCCGATGATGATGACGAGGCCGATGACGAGGATCCACCACGAGTACGTCCTCAGGCTGCGCGCCAGCTGGTCATAGAGATTCGAGAGAAGAACCTCGACGTTGACATTCTCCGGGATCCCGATCGTGATGGACCGAGCCCTCCTGACTGTCACAAGCGATACCAAGCCGCCGATGGCCACACCGATGCCCACGGCGAGGGTGCCCTTCCACTTCGTCTCGTTCCTGAAGATCACGAATCCCCCGAGGACGAACACCAAGATGATCGCAACCCACGTCGAGGCCTGTGCGGCCTTGGCGTATCCCGACAGCTCCGGCACAGTCCCAGGCTCGACGAGGACGATGTCGTCGAAGATGTTCTCGGGGATCTCGGCCGCCACTCTCGGGAACATCTGCTCTATGGGGCTGCGAATGGCAGCGCCGACCCTCGAGAAGTCGAGGACGATCCCCTCCTGGGTCCCGTCGAACAGGATGCCGTGAAGGATTTCGGTGATCCGTGTCAGCAGTGTCTGAAGGCCGGCGTTGTCGAGGAAGTCCGACAAGAGGTCGACGAGGATCGGCGATGCAAAAGTGAGCAACGGTCGTCCCTCGGCGATCCTGGCGACGGCAAGCTCACTGATGGCATCGCGCGAGGACTCAAGTTCGAACGCAGCAACGGCCTTCTCCGCGAACCTCTCTGAGTTGGCGAGATCCCTCGTGACCCACAATCCGAAGTTCGCGAGATACACGAGTGCTGCCAAAAGGACGACGCTCGCCGCAACTGCAAGCTTTCTACGCGTGAACATGGATCCCATCTTCGGTGTTCGCGCCATCGTAGCCTGCAGGCTGTGGGCTGGACTCGAAACCGGGCGAAGAAGTTCTAGATCAGATCCTGCTCGCGGATGCCGAAGCTCGGGTGGCGGAGTCTGCACAGTGCGAGCTTCTCGAGCTGTCTGATCCGCTCACGGGTGAGGTTGAACTCCTCGCCGATTTCCTCGAGCGTCCGTGGAATACCGTCGTAGAAGCCGTATCGGAGCGCAAGGATCCTGCCTTCGCGCGTCGGGAGTCGGTCGATCGACTTGCGCAGGGAGTTGGCAATGTCCATCTCCTCGGTGACCCTGACGGGGTCGACCGCATCCTCGTCCTCGATGAAGTCCCCGAGCTGGGCCCCATCCTCACCGATCGGCTGCTCAAGGGAGACGGTGTCGGCAACGGCGAGGGCGAGTTCGACCTTCGAAACCTCGACACCTGCCTCCTCGGCGATCTCTTCAGGCTTCGGGTCGCGTCCGAGTTCCGCCTTGAGCGATGCTTGGGCGGCGCGCACTGCGGCGAGGGTGTCGTGGAGGTGGACAGGGATGCGCACGGTGCGCGACTTGTCGGCAATGGCACGAGTGATCGCCTGTCGGATCCACCAGGTGGCATACGTGGAGAATTTGAATCCCTTGCGCCAGTCGAACTTCTCGACGGCACGGATCAGACCGAGGTTTCCCTCTTGGATGAGATCGAGAAAGTCGATTCCCGAGGTGTTGGCGTAACGCCGTGCGTTTGCGACGACGAGTCTCAGGTTCGCTGTGAGGAAGGCGTCCTTGGCCTGGGCTCCCCTGCGGACCTGGCGTCTGAGGATGCGCTCTTCTTCCTTGGTCTTGAAGTCCCCTGCGTCGAGCCGCTCCTGGGCGGCCTGCCCCGATTCGATCTTCTGGGCGTACTCGACCTCGTTCTCGGCGGTGAGAAGCTCGAATTCGCCGATCGAGGTGAGGTATTGGGATACGAGGTCGGTCGTCAGCCGGCCGCGATCGTCAGTGAGTTTGGAGCCTCGGTCCTTGACCGATCGGGTCAGGGTGTCGCGATCGATGCGCTCCTTGGCGTCCTCCCGTTCGCGTTCTGCTCTCGTGACAATCGCCTTGCGAGGCTTTGAACCTGTCGTCATCCAGCATCCTCCATGGTGGTCGACGGTCCTGGTGATGAACCGGCCCGGCCGTAGGTCGTTGGGCCCACCAGCCCTCACACCTGTCCAATATCACACACGCATTCCCGTTTGTGAACCCACTTTTATGTGACGCAACGGTAGGGGCGGGAACGCGGGTAGTACTTGTCGGAGCATCAGCTCTCGGCCCAGAAGGATTGTGGATCATGGATGATGGATGATCGTCTTGCGCTTTCCGCTCTCCGCTCTCCGAAACCTGAATCCCGATAAGTACCGATGCGCTCGCTCCCGAACGAGCAGAGTCGAACCGCCATGCCGGACTGTGAACTGAAAGCTGAAATCCAAAAGCTGAAAGCTGAAAGCCAAGAGCCAAGGGCCAGAAGCTTCCTACCCTTCCCCCGTGAAACTCGGTCGATTCGCTCTTGGTGCTGTGGTGGTCGCTGCTTCGATGCTCCTGGCCGCCTGC
>CAZDIQ010000093.1:0-8196 GCA_964505525.1 uncultured Acidimicrobiaceae bacterium
GGTGAACACGTTCTTCATGTAGATGCCCAGTTGGACCCAAATCGGTTCGTTGAGTCCGTTCGCCTCATTGAAACGTTCACAGGCCTCGGTCGAGGCTCGTTCTCCGAGAATGGAATGGCACGGGTCGCCAGGTATTGCCCGGATCAGGAAGAAGACGACGATAACGATCCCGATGAGGACGGGAATGGTGAGGAGGGTGCGTCTGGCTATGAATCCGAGCATGTGGCGCTGTGTGGTTCCTGGTCGCGTCGGGGAAGAGTGGGGAAGTAGGGACGGGGGAGGCGGTTGCCTCCCCCGTTTCGTTCCCTACATGTAGTTGGTGTGGATCACTCGGTCGGCGCTGGCGCGTTGATGAGCCCGTTCCACAGATAGTCGTAGTACTCGAACACACCGCTGTTCCCCACATGGAGAGGCGATGCTGCGTCAAGACCGGCCGTGTACGAAACGACAACGTCGTTTGCGTCGAACGTCGATCCATCGTGGAACACCACTCCCTGACGGAGTGAGCATGTCCACACGGACAGGTCATCGTTCGGCACACATTCCGTTGCCAGTTGTGGCTGGACGAGACCGTTCTGGTCGTACGAGTACAGGGCCTCGATCACCTGCGCGCAGGCATTGAGGGACTCGCCGTCGGTCTCGTCAGCGCAGTACAGGGAGATCGGTTCTGCGTTCTGGACGAACACGAGTGTGTCGCTGCCGTTGTCCCAGAAGTTGAACAGCGTCGAACCCCATGGTGGTGCAAACGCACCGGTCACAGACGCCTTTGCTGCATAAGCAGCGCCACCGTGCGCGATCGGAACCATCGGGATCAACTCCCTGATGGCGTTGTTCGCCTCTTCATAGAGCGGAGCTGCTTCGGCAACACTCGCTGTCTGGCTGGCCGCAAGGAGTGGTCCGTAGATCTCCGGGTGTGGGTTACCGAACTGCAGGTTGTTCTCCGCGAAGTGGAAGTCCAAGAAGTTCGTCACGTGCGGATAGTCACCGGTCCAACCGAGCAGGTGGAGACCGTTGAGGTCACCAGCAGAAGACCTCTGCAGGAACTCGCCCGATTCCACGGGCTCGACGGTTACGTCGATGTTCAGGTTCTCCTTCAGCTGAGCCTGGATGTCAGCAGCAACAAGACCCGGTGTCGGCAGATAGCCACGAACAACGTCGCGGTAGTAGATGCTCGTTGCGAAGCCATCCGGATATCCGGCCTCGGTAAGGAGCCTCTTCGCCTCTGTCGGATCGAAGTCGTACCAGTCTTCACCCTCACAACCCATCTCTACTGAGCATGGTGTGAAGTGGGTGGCCGTTTCGGACCCTTCGGGGTAGAAGGTGTCGACGATGCGCTGACGATCGATGGCGAGAGCAACGGCCTTGCGGACGTTGACATCACCCCACATGTCGTGCGTATCCGTGAATCCCACGTAGAAGATGTTCGGTTCTGGCTTGTCGAGCAACGTCAGGTTCGGATCACTCTCAATGACTGCAAAGTCGTCAACACCGGGGAAGGTCATTCCATCGGCGTTACCTGACTGCAGTTCCAAGAGGCGTCCTGCGCTTTCCGTGGACCAGCGCAACACTGCGGTTGCGTGTGGTGCCTTCTGGCCGTAATAGTCGTCGTTGCGTGCGAACACGACCTCGCTTCCTCGCGTCCAAGCTTGGAGCGAGTACGGGCCGGTCCCGATCGGGTTGTCGAGCGGAGCCCCACCCGTTGCCTCGAGGTGTTCCGCAGGCTGGATGCCGAACACGCCGAACGCGATCTGCGCAAGGAACGCCGGGTGCGGACCACACAGTGCGAATTCGACGGTGTGCTCGTCAAGGGCCGTGATCTTGTCGACACGACCTTCGTAGCCATCCACGCCACATCCGCCCGAATCGAGAACCTTGCCCACGAAGTCCGAGGGTGGCGTACTCGTTGTAGTTGTTGTTGTTGAGTCTTGGGTCGTACCGCTACTACACGCGCTCACCACAAGGGCGAACGCTATGACGGCCAAGAACCAGAGATTCTTACGTCTCATCGTCTTGTTCCTCCTTAGTTTCCATTGGTTGGGTGAGGATGCTCACCCACCTCCGCAGGCTAGCGAGTGGTGTGACACTACGGATTCTCCAAGGTGGCTTAACTCCATCCTCGGAAAATGGGCGGTGATGGAAACGGCGTCCTCAGGTGGCTATCTGAGCCAGGGAGCGGGCGTGTCGGGGTCGATTCCGTAGTCGGTGATAGCTTGGGAAACCACGCTTGGGTCGATGGTTCCACCGGCAGCGAGCGCAGCAAGTGTCGCGACGACGACGTGGCGCATGTCGGTCTCGAAGAAATCCCTCAGTTGTTCGCGGGTGTCGCTGCGCCCGAATCCGTCGGTGCCGAGCGAACTGAACGCTCTCGGGGCGTAGGGAGCGATCTGGTCAGGAACCGTCTTCATGTAGTCCGTGACAGCAATGATGGGTCCCTTGGACGACATGAGCTGTTTGGTCACCCATGGGGTCCGGGGGTCTGCCTCGGGGTGGAGTCGATTCCAACGCTCGACCTCGAGTGCCTGTTCGCGCAGCCGCTTGTACGACGTGGCGCTCCACAGTTCGACGGCTATCCCGTACTTGTCCACGAGTTCGGTCTGCGCCTCCCGGGCAGCCTTCTGGCTCGGGCCCGAGAACAGGATCGTCGCCCTCAGGTCACCATCGGGACCTGCATCGAAGCGGTAGAGACCGGCGAGGATTCCGTCGTTGGAGCCCTCGGGCTTCGCGGGTTGCACATAGCTCTCGTTGTACAGGGTGAGGTAGTAGTAGATGTCCTCGTTGTCCACGTACATCCGCTTGAGACCGTCCTCGATGATCGCGGCAATCTCGTAGGCGAATGCCGGGTCGTACGCCTGGCAGGGGGGCACGACGCTCGCAAGCACATGGCTGTGACCATCTTGATGTTGGAGTCCTTCGCCAAGAAGTGTGGTGCGACCCGCTGTTGCACCGAGGAGGAATCCTCGGGCGCGGGCGTCGGCAGCTCCCCACAGCATGTCGCCGACCCTCTGGAATCCGAACATCGAGTAGAACGAGTAGAACGGAACCATGGGGACACCGCGCGTTGCATACGACGTGGCGGCCGCGATCCAACTCGCGGTCGCCCCGGCTTCAGTGATGCCCTGCTCGAGGATCTGGCCGTCCTTGGCCTCTTTGTACGACAGGATCAGGTTGTGGTCCACCGGCTCGTAGAGCTGTCCCTGCGATGCGTAGATCTTGATTTCTTTGAACAGCGCATCCATCCCGAAGGTGCGTCCCTCGTCGGGGATGATCGGGACGACCCTCTTACCGAAGGCTGTATCGCGGGTCAACCCGCGCAGCAAGCGTGTGAAGACTCCGGTCGTCGACACCTCGACCGTGCCCGAACCCCCTTCGAACTCGGCGAATGGTTCGTGGGACGGCATCTCGATGGGGGAACGCAACGGAATCCCGCGTGTCGGCATCACACCGTCGAGTTTCGCCCGGCGATCCATGAGGTATTGCTGTTCTCGGGAGCCTTCTTCGAATCTGATGAACGGCGGTATGCCATCGGCGAGGTCGGCGTCGCTGATCCGGTCGTTGAGTCGGAGGCGATCGCGCAATGCCATCAGTTGGTCGTGCGACATCTTCTTGATGGAATGGGTTGCGTTCTTGCCCGCTACCTCGGGGCCGAGCGTCCAACCCTTGATCGTCTTCGCAAGGATGACGGTGGGTGCGTCCTCGAGCTTGGTCGCAGCGTCGTACGCCGTGTAGATCTTGCGGTAGTCGAGGCCACCGCGTCGTAGATCCCAGATCTCGTCGTCGGACATGTCGGATACCAGGGCCTGGAGCTCGGGCTCCGGACCGAAGAAGTTGTCCCTGACGTACTTCCCCGACTCGGCTTTGTATCGCTGATACTCCCCGTCGACGGTTGTGTTCATCTTCTCGACGAGAGCCCCCGTTGTGTCCTTGGCAAGCAGGCGGTCCCAGTCGGATCCCCAAATGACCTTGATGACATTCCACCCCGCACCGCGGAACATGGCCTCGAGCTCCTGGATGATCTTGCCGTTGCCACGCACAGGTCCGTCAAGGCGTTGCAGATTGCAGTTGATGACCCAGGTCAGATTGTCGAGCTTTTCGCGACCCGCGAGCGAGATGGAGCCGAGGGTTTCCGGTTCATCGGTCTCACCGTCACCGATGAATGCCCAAACCCGCGAATCGCGTGTGTCGTCGAGACCGCGCTGTTGGAGGTAGCGCAAGAATTGCGCGTGGTAGATCGAATTGATAGGTCCGAGACCCATCGAGACCGTGGGGTATTCCCAGAACTCGGGCATGAGGCGCGGATGCGGATAGCTCGACAGACCACCATTGATCTCGCGCCGGAAGTTCTCGAGATCCGTCTCGTCGAGGCGTCCCTCGAGGAACGCACGGGCGTAGATCCCCGGCGTCGCGTGACCCTGGAAGTACACATGGTCGCCTGGCTGACCCGAACCGTGGCCACGGAAGAAGTGGTTGAACCCGACCTCGTACAGCGTTGCCGACGATGCGAACGTGGACAGGTGACCGCCGATCCCGTCGGCTGCCATGTTGGCCCGGATCACCATGGCAGCCGCGTTCCAGCGGATCATCCAGCGGATGCGCTGCTCGATTTCCTCGTCACCCGGGAATGGGGCTTCCTCGGACGGTGGAATCGTGTTGATGTATGGCGTCGACACGGAACCGGGGACCCCGACGTTGCGGATCGATGCCTGCTCCGTCAGCTTCGCCATCAGGTAGCGGGCGCGGGTCTTGCCCTCGGATGTGATCACGTCGTCGAACGCTGCAAGCCACTCACCCGTTTCCTCGGGATCCGAATCCTGCAACTGGTGGGTGAATCCGTCGATGTAGATGGGTTTGTCAGCCATAACAAGATTGTAGGGGAACGAGGCTGTCCAGATGACAGAGGACAGAGGACTGTGGACTGTGGACCGTGGCTGCGGACTGTGGACTGTGGACTGTGGACTGTGGACTGTGGACTGTGGACTGTGGACTGTGGACGGAGGCGTCATCGAAGGAGGGCACTCACGAACTCGTTGGTCGACGTAAGCCTGAGAGCCATCGTCTGTGCGACCGCCCTGTGGAACGCAATGGCGGTGCTTGGGTCGGCTTCCTCAAGACGGGCGATGCCTTGTGGCGACAACCGCAGCACGACCGTCGGGCGCTCGGCGCGGAGTCTGGCGGTTCGTCCTGCACCGAGATAGAAGGCAATCTCACCTATCAGATTGCCTGGACCGACGGACCGGACTCGCTGCCACCTTGCGTCATCGACACGCCGCTCAATCGCGACCCGACCGAGCTCGACCAGATAGATGCTGTTGGAATCGTCGCCCTGATCGACCAACACCGAACCCTCGTCAAGCTCGATCCGCTCCATGTGTGCGATGAGCTTCTGCCAGACCCGATCCGCCATGACATCGACCTGCACAGACGGGACCTTCCCAGCGTCGACCAGAATCCGCTCCTCACACCATTCAAGAGCCCTGTCGATGTCAGGGACAAAGGTCACCGCACAGCCGGACTCCATCTCCGCAAACGCAGTCGCAAGGGCGGGATCGGTACCGGACACGACCAGTTCGGCACCCGCCTCGGCAACGATCTGGCGAAGACGGTTGAACGACGAGACGGCCGTTGCATCGAACCCGTCGACCCGTTGGAAGTCCAGGACCAGGAGCGACAAGTCGCCCCCTTCGATCTGTCTCTCGACCGCCGCGACGGCTTTGTGTGCCGTCCCGAAGAACAAGAAGCCCTGCAGCTCGGCAACGAGCAGCTTCGCGCCCGCTCGGGTAAGAATCTCCTGCTCGGCCGGGCTCCTGTCGATCGTGCTCGTCCTCTCCCACCCGACGAACATATGGCGGATCGGATCGAGCCGGCTGTACTTGACCGTGAAGAGCACAATCGCCGCCGCCATCCCGAAGAGGACACCTGGGACGAAGCCGAATACCGCAATCACGAAGACGATCGCCCAGATCAGGAGGTACTCGGCCAATGGCATGCGCTTGCGTGTACTCACGAGCCAATCGCTGAGAAAGCCGAAGCCGACCATGAGCAGCGCCCCACCCACGAGGGCTGTTGGAACGAACGAGACCAGGCGTGGTCCGGTCACCGCCGCCAACGCACACACGCCTGCGGCGATGAGTGGCACGGCTCGACTGTGCAGACCGAGCCTGAACCCGAGGGCGGACAGGCTCAGGGTCGGATACGCGGCAGGCGCCGCGGTAAGGGCACCGGCGAGATTCGACCAACCCGCCGTGCGAAGCTCGCGATCGAGATTGGCATCGCGCTTCACCAGGAGTTCGAGACCTCCGACGTTCAGCAACATGCCAAGGGACGCCACCACCGGGATCACCATGAGCTGCGGCAGCGCGGACGCAACCGCCCCCCAATCCACGGACACCGATGAAACCGTTGACCACGTGAGCGCCTCAGGGAGAACGGGGAGAAGGCCGAGCTCTCTCGCCCGCTCGATCGAGACATCGAAGATCAGGAGGAGCAGATAGAACCCGATGACCGTCCCGAAGACCACTGCGGGGAGGATGGCTACCGCATTTCGCCCTGCACGCATCGCAAGTGTGAGGGCCAGACCGATCCCGAGGGCAGCCACCAGATTGGCAACCGCAACAGGAGACCAGTCGAAGCCGTTCGTCGTGAGCTCAGTGGCACCGACGAGCAGGAGCCATCCCGTACCTGCGAGGAATCCTCCCATCACAGGAACCGGCACGTACCTGACGAGGTTGCCTGCCTTGCGCCAGCCGAGCACAAGCATCACGACTCCGGTGAGCACGGAACCGACGATCAGCACGGCCAGGGCGGTGCCAAGGCGTTGTGTCGCGACAACCGAGGCGGTGACCCCAGCGAGCGTCGCCGCCACAAGGGCGGTCGTGGTGTCCTGAGAGACCATGACAGTCCCGGGCATCGAGGAGGATCGCGCCGCGACCAGGTTCATCAAAGCGACGCCAAGGAGGATGAGAGCCGATCCGAGGGGAAGGAAGGGTGCAAGATCCCCTGCGTACACCAACGAGGCGAACGAAAGCAGCAGGACGGCACTGATCAGGCCGACCACAAGACCCACGACACTCACGGCAAGGCGGTTGTCCATAGCCCGAGCAGAATACGACGCAGAAGTCGCGAAAGCCGAGTGACACTCAGAACCGTCGAGAACGACAGTGGTCTCCCGGGTGTGGCGATGGACCGATCAGGACCGATCGCTGAGGACAGGCAGAGGGCCGACCAGCAAGTCCGAAGTCCAGAGCCATCAGTTTTCAGCCGGCACCCCGAATGCACATGTCTCGCGTCTCCCCTTCGACCTCTGCTCGGTCGGGAGCGAGCGCAGCGAGCGTATCGGTACTTATCGGGATTCGGAAAGCGCAGAGCGAGAGAGCGCACAGCGAGCTGTGGACTGTGGACTGTGGACTGGCACAGGACCGACTGGTACCTCGGCGCTTCGCGCTCGACCTATGCTCCATCCATGGAACTCACTGCGGAACTTCTCAACGCTGCCACGTGGAAGATTCCCAACGCTCTTGCCCTGGTGGGTTCGCGATCGGGTGACGAGTGGAACGGGATGACCACATCGTGGATAACCCAGGTGTCCCAGGACCCTGTGCTGATCGGGGTCGGAATCGACACGGTCGCCGTGACCCACCGACTGATCGAGGAGGGTGGATCGTTCACGGTCAACCTTTGGGATGCCGAAAACACGCGCCCGTTCGTGAAGTTCTCGAAGCCCGCCACCAAAGATGGCATGACGCTGAACGGGTTCCCCATCACCGAGGGCGAAACCGGGGCACCGATCTTTGACGATGCAATCGTGTGGATCGAATGTCGTGTCACCAACGCGGTCCCGTGTGGGACGCACACGTTCTTCATCGGCGAGATCGTCGCCGCCGGAATCAACAACGACGAGGCCGCCCCAGCGTCGATGAGCGACACCCGAATGAAGTACGGGGGAACACGCCGAGGGCACTAGATCCAGCCTTCGGTGCTCCCATTCTCTCGGCTCTCACCTCATCATCTCGAAACTACGGAACGAGATGATGGAAGATGGATGATGGATCGGTCTCAGAGGACAGATGACAGATGACAGAGGACAGACAACGACGTGTCGGCTGAAAGCTGTGAGCTGGTCCATCATCCAGAATCCATGATCCATCATCCATCATCCATCATCCATCATCCATCATCCATCATCCATCATCCATCATCCAT
>CAZDIQ010000094.1:0-8130 GCA_964505525.1 uncultured Acidimicrobiaceae bacterium
AGGGATCGGTCGGCGAGGATTCGGCCGCCGGTTTGGCAGCCGGGGCAGTAGTTGGTTTCGTGTGCTCCGGTGACGATCCTTTGGATCGGGGCCGAACACACCGGGCACGGCTGACCGAACTTGCCGTGGACCGCCATGTCGGGGTGGAAGGCGGTGACCTTGGTCGGGAACCCGTCGCCGGTCTCTTCGATCCGTTTCCTTGTCCAGAAGTCGAGCACATCCTTGGACGCTTCGAACAGTCGCTCGTACTCGTCAGCCGTGAGATTCGTGTTCATCTGGGTCGGCGACAACTTTGCGGTGTGGAGAATCTCGTCGGCGAACGCACCGCCGATCCCGGACAGATACCGGGCATCCGTGAGCGCCCGTTTGAGTGTGTGACGATTCGTGCAAAGGGCGTCGGTGAACTGAGCGAGCGTGGCGTCAGCCAACTCGATGCCTCCCGGGTCCAGTTCACCGAGGTCGGCTGTCCGCACGATGGAGAGTGATGCCCGCCGTTTGGTTCCTGCCTCCGTGAGCAACAGCGACCCTGTCGAGAAATCGAATGCGGCGAGCCCGCCTCTCTTGGGGATCGCCTTTGTTTGATCGTTCCACTGGAGTCGGCCGGCAACCATGAGGTGGATCACACAATGGATGTCATTGTCGAGATCGATCGATATCCGTTTGCCGATCCGATGGATGCGGGTCACCGTCGCACCGAAAGCGGCATCGATGGCAGGGTCATAGGTGCGCAGCAACGAGAATGAGGAAACCCTGATCGCCTGCAACTCGGATCCGACGATCCTGCCGTCGAGTGCGTGGATGTACGATTCGATCTCGGGGAGTTCTGGCATGGTTAGCGGAACAGATCCTCTCCGGGGGGTCGAATGAGATCGGCGACCCGTCCGTCGCCCTCAAGGTGGAGCCCTCGGACGATCGCTGCCGGGATTCCCGTCGCCTTGCCCATGACAAGATCCGCCGCCGAGGCGATTTCGTCGACGGCCGCGATCTCGGTGACCTCGAGCATGTTGCCGTGGGTGTCGGTCGTTCCCCTGAGATCGATGAGTGATGGCAGCCCTGAGATCCCGATCGCCACATCGGTGAGTCCTCGACGCCATGGCCGGCCGAACGTGTCGGTGATGACCACACCGATCGACGCCCCGGTCATCCTCTCGATCAGTGTGCGGATCCGATGGGCCGAGCGGTCAGGGTCGACCGGTAGCAGGACCGCGTATCCCGCTTCCACATTTGACCGGTCAACGGCGCCGTTGGCGCAGATGAAACCGTGGCGTGTCTGGGCAATGACGAGGTCGCCTCGGCGTCTGACGATCCGCACCGCCTCGCTCTCCACCAGTTCCCGGTACGCCTTCTCATCGGGAATTTCCCTGATCTGACCTTCCGCCTTCGACACGACCTTGTGGGTTATCACGATGATGTCGCGGTCGACGATCCCGATGTTCCCCGACTGCGCGGATTCGACGATCATCGAGGCGAGGTCATCCCCGGGATGGACCTCACCGATGCCCTCGAGCGGAAAGAGCGAAATGGCATTCATCGCGTTGTCTCCTCGAGAACCATGGTTGCGAACCGGACGCCACGTTCGCCGGCCAACCTTGTATCCGCAGGGATCACGCTGACGCCTCGTTCATCGCCGAGCACCGCGTCATCGGCATCCGAGATGTCGACGAACAACCGGGAGATGAGCCCTTCATAGGCCTCGAGGATGCCGAGCGTGCCCCTGGATAGTCCTATGCCTGCCATCACGGTGTCGGCGGGTCCCTTCAACGGTTTGCCATCGAAAAGCGGGCTGACCGCCGCGACATTCGGGTGGTTCCTGACCGCTCGGTCGACCTCATCGATGGCAAGGATTGGCCACACGGACAACGGTGGGTTCGACGGTGCAATCACGACGACGTCGGCGTTGTCGATGGCATCGATGACGCCGGGTGCCGGTGCCGCCGTCACCGCACCGTGATACGCAATGGCTTCCACCCGGTCGGAGTGGTGTCGGTCGACGAAGTACGTCTGGAAGTCGATCCACTCGCCACCCTCGATCTGGATGTGCGTCTCGATCGGGTCGTCACTTGCAGGCAACAGATGCACATCCTCGACGCCGAAGCGCTTCGCAAGGTCGGCAGTGATGCCGGAGAGGGGATCGCCCACCGCAAGGCGTGAGGAACGATATCCGCACAGAGCGAAGTCCTTGTCCCCGAGGGTGAAGGACGTATCTCCGCCAAGTTTCGAGATCTCGTTCATAACATGGAACGTGTCGTCGGCGCGACCCCAACCGTGGGGTCCGACCTGATTGGCCAGTGTGTAGAGCACGGTGTCAGGATCGGCCGCAACGTGAACGCCGTGGCGCTCGGCGTTGTCACCGACGTTGACGACAACCGAAAGCATGCCCGGTTGGAGGACCGAGCGAAGTGCCTGTGCCATCTTGGCACCACCAACCCCACCGGCGAGCAGCGTGACCCGGTGATTGAAGTAGTCCCCGTTCGACTCCAGAATGCACCCCACATGTCATTGACGCCAACACGCCAAGCTTCCGTCGCGACCATCGTGCTCGCTGACTCCGCCGGCGGAATCGAAGCGACCCTTGAGGCCCTTGCGTCGCAAGTCTACGAGCAGGTCGGCGTGGTCGTTGTCGGGGATTCCGAGGTACCGGACGCCACGGTCTCGGGGCGACGTGTGGTGAAGCGGGCGACCATAGGCGAGGTGGTCGCCAGTCTTCCTGCGGCGGTCAGCCATGTGTGGATCCTGCGAGAGGGGGCCGTCCCGCGGCCGGACACGATGTCGTCGTTGGTACTCGACATGGAGCGGACCGATGCCTCGATTGCCGGTTCCAAGGTGGTGAGCGGTCATGACGAAACCCTTGTCTCGGTCGGCCTGGTAACGGATGCGTTCGGTGTCGCCTACACCGGGATGGAATCACGCGAGCGCGACCAGGGCCAATACGACGTCGTGCGCGACGTCGCCGCCGTAGCCGGGGTCTCCATGCTTGTCCGGAAGGATCTTCTCGTCGGTCTGGGTGGTATCGATCCTTCGATGTCCCCGGTCTCGGGCGCCGTCGATCTGTGCCAGAGAGCGAGGCTGAAGGGCGCCAGGATCATCATCAGCCCGGCGTCGGTCGTCGACTTCCCCGGATCGCCCGAGGAAACCGTCGGTTGGCGCGACGAAGCGAGCCGCATCCGCTCGATGATCAAGGTCTATTCGCTCCTCACCTTGGCGTGGACGCTGCCGTTTGACTTCCTGATCGGTTTGTTCGAGGCCATCGTGTCGATCTTCCTCGGTCGATGGCTTGTGTTTGATTTCGTGCGGGCCTGGGTCTGGAACATCGCAAAGCTGCCGTCGACGATCAGTGCGCGACGAGAGGCTCGATCCGGTCGGGTTGCGGGCGATGCCGAGCTCTTCCGATTCCAACGGCGAGGCAGCGTGCGAATCGCGCGTCTTGGTACGGCGGTTGCGACGGGTCTGCGAAGGAGGTTGCCGGGCGATGATCGGCTCACGGTCGATTCGATCGGGGATGACATACGCCAGCCGGCGTTCGTCGTCGGTGTGTTGGCGGTCCTGTTCGTCCTGCTGTCCTCAAGGAACATCTGGGCCGACGGGCTGCCATCGGTCGGGTTCACCATGCCATTCCCTGTGGACGGATGGAACGCACTGGCCGCCTACGCCGGGGGATGGAACCCGGCCGGGCTCGGGAGTCCTGACCAATTGAGACCGTTGCTCGCAATCGCCGGTTTGGCGAAGGTCGTCACCCTGAACGCAGCCACGTTGGGTGAATACATCCTCGTAGCAGGAGCGATGCTTTCGGGAATCTGGGGCACCACACGACTGTTGCGCACATGGTCCATCCCTGCCGCACCCGCACTCGTGGCCGGCGTCGTCTATGTGGCAGGGCCGACGGCGCAGGGCATCGGCGGCAACACGTACATCGGATCGGTCATCGCACTGGGTGTGCTGCCATGGGCTCTACGGGTTTGCCTCGCTCCTTTGTCCGACGGTCCTTGGAACGGTCTGGTACGGGTGGTGGGCGCCGTGTTGGTGTTCGGATTCCTCGGTGCGCTGTCGCCCCTGATGCTCCTCGTCCCGCTGCCTGCCCTCTTGCTGTACGCCCTCATCAGACTGACGAACGAGGCCGCATGGCAAGCCTTCGTGGTATCGGTGATCGCAACAGCAGGGGGAGCCCTGCTGCTGAGTCCGTGGATCTGGGACGCAGGGTTGAGGGGGATCGCCAAGCAGGGTTACGCGTTCTGGAACGTGGCGCCCTTCATTGCGGTCGCCGGTGCGGTTGCCGTGGTTGCTGCGGTGCTCGGGGGACGCCGAGAGCTCGGCGCTGTTGCGGGATGGGGTGCGTTGCTCGTCGCTGCCGGGTTCCTCGGCTCAAGGGCAGGGGAGTTCGGCTACGGGCGGGAGTTCGAGTCGGTGTCGTTGGCGGTCGCCGGGCTTGGGCTTGCCATCTCCATCGGGATCGTTGCGGAATCTGTGATCGCACCAGGTGTCGCGACATGGCGGCGGGCCATTCTGGGAGTGGGGACGGTCGCGACTGTCCTGCTCGTTGTTGCTTCGACGACGATCATTCTCGGAGGTCGTTCGGGGTTGCCGAGTGACCAGATCCAAGAGACGCTCGCCTTCACCGAGGCACGGGAGGGTCAAGCCGAGATTTCCCGTGTACTGCTCGTCGGCCCTGCGGAGCTGATGCCCGGTGACAGTCGGACGATCCAATCCGGTGCATACCGGGTGGTTTCGGCGACGGGTCCCGACCTTGGCGAGGCACGTCTTGCACCGCGTCTCGCGTTCGACGACCTGCTGGAGTCGAAACTGGCAGCCGTCATCGCGGGAGATACCCGCAGGGCCGGTGGCGAGTTGGCCGCATTCGGCATCAGGTGGATCGTCGTGCTCGGGGACAGCGCTGGATCAGATGCCGACCCGTCGTCACTTGCGTGGCGCAACGTGTTTGCCGGGCAGCTCGACCTTCTGCCACTCTCGTCGACCACGGGGAACGCCATCTTCGTCTCCGAGGAGGCGGCGGTGGCCAGAGCCCTGACGACAAGTTTCGCCGCGTGGCCACGAGTGGGTTGGGATTACGTCGGTGAGCCGGAGCCGGGTCGTCGCGTGTTCATTGCCGAGAACGCCGACCCGGGGTGGGGTCCACCTCCTCGATCGACTGTCGGATCGATGAACGAAGTGTCGGCGGAACTCGGCGTGGCGACGTACACGCCTGACGGCCCGAGACGGACGCAGACTCTTGCGGTTGCGGTCTCCATCGTGGTGTTGATCGGGTTGGCGGTACTGGGAAGGCGGATGCGATGAGAAAGGTCATCCTGCTCGCTGCCGCCGGTGCGATCGCGTTCGTCGGTCTTGTCCAACTCGGGCCACCCGCTGCGCCTGTGCCCGATTTCGGAACGACCGACACATCCGAACCCGACGGTGCTGGAGCACGGCCGAGTGCCTGGTACTGCCCTTGGGTGGAGGCAGGAGATGTCGTCGATTCCACCATCGTCGTTTCGTCGGAAGTCGATGTCGAGGGCGTTCTGACATTGCTCGATCCGCTGTCCAACGCGGAGCCTGCCGTGTTCCCATTCGATCTTGTCGGTCCTGGAGGGTCTGCATTCGATGTGGGAAGCATCGCCCGCCGTGGGGAGTCGCCAGCGATCGTCGAAATCAGCGATGGGCCGGCCGCAGTCGTGGCGATCGAGACATCGGACGGGTTCGTTTCCGGTGACCGCTGTACGGTTTCGGTCCCCAAGACGTGGTACTTGACCGGCGGTTCGACCAAGACAGGCACCTACACCAAGCTCCGCCTCTTCAACCCGTTCGCCGACAATGCCGAGGTATCGATCGCAGCGTATTCGGAACTGAGTTTCGACATCATCGCCGAATTCAGTTCGATCGATGTCGCGGGTCGTGGATGGATGACGATCGATATGGAGCCATACCTTCCGTTCAGGGACCAGCTCGTGTTCACCGTCGAGACGACGGCGGGTCTGGTCATTCCGTCCCTGATCCGTACCGACGAGGGTGGCGAGGCGATGATCCCCGGTGGTGGGTCGTCTGAGACCTGGGAGTTCCCGATCGTCACGCCCGGCGAGCTTGAGCCGTTCATTTCGGTCATGTCGGCCGGCGAGGACGAAATCACCGTGATCGTGGACATCGTGACCGAGGCGGGCACGGTCATGGATGCGAGGGAAGTCATCGTCGGCGCAACGACCCCAGTTCTGATTCCTCTCGCTGATATCGCGGCTCCACCGTTCGGTGTCCGCCTGCGCGCCTCGAGCCCGGTCGCGGCTTCAGTCATCGCGGTCGTGCCGACGGGCGAGCCAGAGGTGCTCCCGGGAGACGAGCCTGACGAAGGCGAGGAGACCACCACGACCATCGCCGGGGAGACCACGACATCGGTCCCTCCAATCGATGAGGTGTTCATACGAGGACTGGCGGGGACAGTCGGGGCCGCGGCGCCGTCGTCCCAATGGATCGTGCCTCTTGACACGTTCCTCGACGGCGAGACCAAGGTCTGGATCATGAACAGCGGGGACCTCGCGGCAACCGTGACACTTCAGCCGCTCGCGGAAGACGAACTTCCGACCTTCGAGGTCGTCGTTGAGCCGGGATCCATACTTGGCGTGTTGGTCGATCCCGGGGTGGGCACATTCGGCTTCTCGCTCACGTCGAGCGTGCCCATCTCCGTGGGCTGGGACGTTGTGAGCGCCCGGGGAGTCGCGCTCTTCGCAGGGATTGCCGCAGAGTGAGCGATCCTCTTGTCCGATTGCTCGTCGCCGTCGGTGTCGTGGTCGTTGCGGTTGTGATCGCCACGATTGCGAGATCCGTGCGCAAGCCGATACATCCGACCGTCCAGGTCGGGAATGTGGGGGATCGGCCAGGTGTCGTCCTGTTCACATCAACCGACTGTTCGTCGTGCAAGCAGGCGATTGCGACCCTGAAGGAGATGTCGGTGCCATACCGCGAAGTCACCCACGAGTTGGAGCCGCAACAGCTCGACGCCTGGGGTGTCGTCGCGGTGCCACTCACGGTCGTCGTCGACGCACAGGGCGATGCCGTTGCGGTGATGAGCGGTGTGCCTGCCAAACGGGCGCTGCGCTCGGCACTTGCGACAGCGGGGATCGAAACCGCATGACGGGCGCCCGGTGCTTGGTCGGCGCTGTCATTCCGCCTAGGTTGACCGGTCCATGATGCCGAGTTGTATCCGATGCCAAGGAAGGGCGACGACTGTGCTCACGTACCGACACGCAGCAGCAACGGCGTATCTCGACGCAGCCAAAGGGCACGAGCAGAGTTACGACGGAATCTTGCTCTGCGACGTTCACGCAAGCCGATTCTCGGCGCCACTCGGGTGGACAACGGTCGACAGAACCGGGTCGGAGCCACTCGTCGGCGGGGACGATCTCGGTCCGATGATGAAGGCTGATACAACGCTGGTGGTTCCTGATGCCGATTGACCGCGACGTACTCGACGCCGTCCGAGAGATGGACGAACCCGAACTGAGGCGACTCTTCATGCTCGCCCGCGCTCGGCTCGAGCAGCAGGGTCATTCGTTCCAGGACGTCGGTCCTGATGTCAAGATCAGCCGCAAGATGGTCAAGTGCGGCAAGGCGTCGTGTACCACATGTCCGCACGGCCCGTATGTGTACGCCTACTGGGATGAGGACGGAAAACGTCGATCGAAGTACCTCGGACGCGACGTCGATCTTCCCGAAACCGCGGATGCGCCCAAGACGGAACGTTGATTGCCGTGAATCCGGACAAGCGGGTGCCATACTTGCGCGGTCGTTGGGCGGCGACACGTTGACTTGGAGGCATCATGGATAACGCACCCGATTCCGGACTCACCTGTGTGTCGTGCGGTCAGAACTCGGTCATCGAGATCGCGATGACCCTCCCCGACGGCACGGAAGTGAACTTCTGCTCATGCCACATCTGCGAAGCCCGCTGGTGGGACAAAGAAGGCGAAGCAGTCACCGTCGAGGGCATCATCGATCACGTATCGGGATAGTTGTCAGCTTTCAGTTGTCAGTTTTCAGCTTTCAGCTTTCAGCTTTCAGCCAGCATCGGGTTCGGTATTCGCTGCTTGCATCGCGGAAAACGTAGCCGTCTTCTCCCTGCTCGCAGGCTCGCATGCCCCCCTGGCTCGCAGG
>CAZDIQ010000095.1:0-8128 GCA_964505525.1 uncultured Acidimicrobiaceae bacterium
CTCAACGAACCGATTTGGGTCCAACTGGGCATCTACATGAAGAACGTGTTCACCCTCAACCTTGGCGAATCGGTGAGGTTCTCAAGGCCGGTGACCCAGATGCTGATCGAGCGGCTCCCGCTCACGATGGAACTCGCAATGTCCTCGCTGATCATTGCGGTAGGAGTCGGCGTGCCGATGGGAATCATCGCCGCGCGACGCCACAACACGGTCGTCGACTCCGCAACCATGACGTTCGCGAACGTCGGCGTCTCGATGCCCGTGTTCTGGCTTGGTCTCATGCTCGCATACCTCTTTGCCATCGTGTTCCAGGGCACCCCACTCCAGTTGCCTCCGTCCGGACGATTATCCGCAGGTGTGATACCCGTGCCGTATTACGACGTGTGGGGGTGGAATCTCACACCAGGATCGATGTGGGCAAACTTCAATGAGTTCATCGCAAACTTCTACATCTTCAACAGTTTCATCACGTGGCGGTGGGACGTATGGCTCGACGCCGTCAGGCACATGATCCTTCCGGCGGTCGCGCTCGCAACCATCCCCCTTGCGATCATCGCAAGGATCACGCGGAGCTCCCTGCTCGAGGTGATGAACAAGGACTATGTCCGCACCGCACGGGCAAAGGGTTCAAAGGAAGCCCGCGTCGTCCGCCGGCACGGGTTGCGCAACGCACTCCTGCCCGTCGTGACGATCATCGGACTGCAGCTCGGAGCACTGCTGGGTGGCGCGGTGCTGACCGAGTCCGTATTCAATCTTGCAGGGGTCGGACGCGGACTCTTCGAGGCAATCACGAGCCGTGACTACGCGGTCGTACAGGGGTTCACCGTCGTGATCGCACTCGGGTACGTCCTCGTCAACCTCGCCGTAGACCTCTCATACGGATACCTCGATCCAAGGATTCGTGTCGAATGATCTCACGCAAACAGGCGATCGAACTGCTCGAGGCCCAAGCGGCAGAGGCTGCGCTGACGGACAGCCCTCAGAGTCAATTGCGTCTCACAATCGGGCGCTTCAGGGGTCGGAAGTCCGGCATGATCGGCCTCGGCATCGTGATGTTCCTCATCCTGATGGCGTTCTTCGCACCTTTGATAGCCCCATACCATCCGAACGAGGTGCTCATCGGAAAGGAGGACGTCCGGCCGAGGGACCCGCCTTGCGTGCACATCCTCGGTTGCGACCCAGAGAAGCCGCAACACATCATGGGTATTGACGGGAACGTCCGAGATGAGTTCTCGCGGGTCATCTTCGGCGCGAGGGTGAGCCTCACGTTGGGATTCTTCACGGTCACCATTGCCTTGCTGATCGGCAGCCTTGTCGGTGCGACCGCAGGCTACGTCGGTGGCTGGTTCGACAATGTTGCCATGCGCATCATGGACGTCATCCTTGGATTTCCTTCGCTGCTGCTTGCGATGGCCATCGTTGCCGTCCTTGGTTCAGGACTCCAGAATGCCTTGATCGCGATAGCCATCGTCACCATTCCTGCATATGCCCGCGTGATGCGCGCCCAGGTCCTCGCCATCAAGGAATCCGATTACGTTGCGGCGTCGGTTGCCCTCGGCGCCACACCTCGCCAGATTCTGGTGAGACGTGTTGTGCCGAACGCCCTCACACCCCTCGTCGTCCTCGCAACGCTTGGCGTTGCAACGGCGATCCTTGAGGCTGCGGGCCTTTCGTTCCTCGGACTCGGTGCCCAGCCACCGACTGCGGAATGGGGTTCGATGCTCGCATCCGAGCGAAACAACCTGTTCACTGCGCCACACCTGATCTTCTTCCCCGGCCTCGGCATCATGATCACGGTGCTCGGATTCAATCTCATGGGCGACGGTCTTCGCGACGCCCTCGACCCCACCCTGAACCGATGACTGACATGCAGCCAGACCACGTAGATACCCTCGATCCTGTTGACATCGAGCCAGCAGAACACCTGCTCGAGATCAGAGACCTCAAGACACATTTCGACACCCGTGCCGGTGTCGTCAAAGCCGTCGACGGTGTATCGCTTCACGTCGATCGTGGAGAAGTCCTCGGTATCGTCGGGGAATCGGGTTGCGGGAAGTCGGTCACGTCCCTTTCGATCATGGGTCTTGTGCAGCACCCTGGTGAGGTCGTGGCGGGTCAGATTCTCTTCAACGGACGCGACATCGCGACCATGTCCGACAACGATGTCAGGCGACTGCGCGGGGAACACATCTCGATGATCTTTCAGCAGCCCGGCAGTGCACTCAACCCCGTGCAAAAGGTGGGTGTCCAGATCAAGGAAGTGTTCAAGCTGCACCGCGATTGGACCAAGGACGTCGAGGAGGAGAAGGTCCTCGAAATGCTGGCGAACGTCGGCATCCCCGACCCGAAGTCACGGGCGGATGCCTACCCACACGAGCTGTCGGGAGGCATGGCGCAACGCGTCATGATCGCAATGGCGCTTGCCTGCGAACCCGAGTTGCTCATTGCCGATGAGCCGACGACCGCTCTCGATGTCACGATCCAGGCCCAGATCCTCGACCTCATCCGGGACATGAAGGACACGTTGAACAGCGCAGTGATCCTCATCACCCACGACCTGGGTGTCGTCGCAGAAATGGCCGACCGCGTCGCCGTCATGTACGCCGGTGAGGTCGTTGAGGAGACGGATGTCAGAACATTGTTCCGATCCCCGAAGCATCCATACACACAGGGCCTGATCGCATCCATACCGGTGCTCGGTTCGCTCGTCGACAGCCTTGAGACGATCCCCGGCGTCGTGCCTTCGTTGATCGATCTTCCCCCCGGCTGCCGGTTCGCATCCAGGTGTGTTGCGAGGATGCAACACGACCTCACGATCTGCACCGAACAGATACCCGATCTCATCGAGGTCGGTCCCGGTCACAAAGTGCGTTGCTTCCTGTACGAGGAGGCGCACGCCCCCGATTCGTTCGACGGGGTGCATACGACCTCGGATCACGAAGATGAGGACGACACATGACCCACGCGCCTCTCGTCCAAGTCCGCGATCTCGTCAAGCAGTTTCCTGTCAAGGGCGGGGCGCTGCATCGTGAGATCGCAAAGGTCAATGCGGTCGCAGGCGTCGACCTCGACATCCACAAAGGCGAGACCATCGGGCTCGTCGGAGAATCCGGGTGCGGCAAGTCGACCCTGGGACGCATGCTCACCCGCCTCCTGGAACCGACGTCAGGTTCGATAACTTTCGATGGACAGGACATCACACACATCCAGGGTCGCAAGCTGAAGCCCATCCGCAAACGGGTCCAGATCATCTTCCAGGATCCATATTCGTCGTTGGATCCCCGCACGCAGGTCGGGAACTCGATCTCGGAAGGCCTCAGACTCCACGGCATCGGGGACAAGGACGAGCGCCAGGAGAGGGTCAAGAGGATGCTCGAACTGGTTGGTCTCGAAGGTCACCATGCCAACCGATTCCCACACGAGTTCTCGGGAGGTCAACGCCAGAGGATCGGGCTTGCCCGAGCGCTGATACTCGAGCCGGACTTCGTGGTCGCCGACGAGCCGGTTTCGGCTCTCGACGTTTCCGTCCAGGCCCAGGTGCTCAACCTCCTCAAGGAACTCCAGTCCGAACTCCACCTGACCCTGCTCTTCGTTGCCCACAACCTCGCGGTCGTCGAGCACATCTCTGACCGTGTCGCCGTGATGTACCTGGGGAGAATCGCTGAGATCACGGATCGGGAATCGCTCTACAAGAACCCGCTCCACCCGTACACCGAGGCGCTGTTGTCCGCGATCCCGATTCCGGATCCCGATCGTCCACGGAACCGGACGATCCTCCAGGGTGAGGTGCCATCACCGCTTGATCCACCCGAGGGGTGCTTCTTCCACCCCCGGTGCCCGATTGCGGTGGAAGGCGTGTGCGACACCATCGTCCCGAAACTCATGCAGGCGCCGCGTGACCGCGACCACCTCGCTTCGTGCCACCTACGCACCGGGGAATACCGTCACCTTGACACGGCGGCACCCGCATTCGGCGCGAATGTGACCGAGGACTGACGGGTTCTACTTCTTGAGGATGAGCCTGATGGCCAGAATCGTCAGCTCGTACAACACGTAGAGCGGCACGCTCAGCGACAGCAGGGTGAGCGGGTCGCCTGTCGGCGTGACAACCGCCGCCACCACAAGGATGATGACCGCAGCCCATCGCCGCTCCGAGCGGAGCCATGAACTCTTGACGATCCCGAATGCGGCGGCCACGAACAGGAACACGGGGAACTGGAAGGCAACGCCGAACACGAGCAGGAACCGCATGGCGAATCGCAGGTAGTAATCGGCCCCGATGACCGGTACGAGGACATCGCCACCGAAGTCGAGCAGGAACACAAGACCTCGTTCGAGCGCGAGATACCCGACCCCGACTCCGACGAGAAAGAGCGCTATCAGGACCAGCACCGCAAGGATGGCCCAGCGTTTCTCGCGTTTGGAGAGGGCGGGCGACACGAACCTCCACACCTGATAGGTGATCACGGGGCTCGCAAGAATCACACCACCCCACAAAGAGATCCGCATCACCACGCTGAAGGCTTCCATCACCCGGAACGTGGCGAGGGTGGCATCCGGTTCGATCTCGCGGTAGGGCGCCACCAACCATTCCAGGATCTGTTCGTTGTACATGAAAGCGACGACGGTGCCGATGCCGACCGCGATCAACGACTTGATCAACCGGTTCCGTAGTTCGGTGATGTGAGCGGCATAGGGCATCGTCGAGGTCATTCCGCTGCCTCGTCCTTCTCCACGATCTCGATCTCCCCGGTGTCGGGTTCCGCGTCCGTGCTCGGCATGGGTGGCGTGGAAGGGAGCTCTTTGTCGAACGATGGCATCTCGTCGACATCGGGCAGCGTGGTGAATCCGGTGAAGGCACTCCCTGCCTTCTTCAGGTCGTCTTTGATCCCCTCGTAGTCGTCCTTTGCGCTCTTCAGCGGATCGGCGCTATCGGAGAACTCCCCGGCGATGTCGCTCGTGAACTGCGACGTCATCTTGCGCGCCTTTGCCATGAGCGCACCGAGCTTCCTGGCGAACTCAGGCAGGCGATTCGGTCCGAAGATGATCAGAATGACCACGAGGATCGTGAGGATTTCTGCGAACGAAAGACTGCCCATTCGTCAGATGCTAGGCGGTTCGCCCGTCACTCATTCGTGGCGGGCAGCAAACCGGATGCCTCGTCGGACACCAGGGTGGCTCCGATTTCGGTCGCCTTGATCGAGATCCAGATGGGCTCCCCGACCGCCAACCCCACAGCCTCTGCACCCGCCGTGGTCACCTCGGCAGTGAGCTGCAACGGGTCACCCGTCAGGACACGCACCTTGTCCCGTGTGGCCTCGATCCGTTCGACCGTCGTTGCCCACACGTTGCGGGCGCTTCCTTCCGGTCGCGTCGTGTGAAGCGAGATCGAGCGAGGATGGATCGTGACGACGACACCGCCCACGAGTTCCGAGTCGGCGATGTGGATGTCGTGCGCTCCCGCTGTCACGATGCCATTCGCCGCCTGACCGGTGACGAAGTTCACACCGGCGAGGTCGGCCGCGTACGCGGATTTGGGCGTCAGCCGTACCGCGTCCACGGGGCCCGCATCGGTGACGACACCGTTCTCAAGGATGGTCACGGACTCAGACAGCAGGAACGCCTCGGTCGGGTCATGGGTGATCACGATCGCAGGCCCATCGAACGTCGCGAGGAAGTCGCTGATGAGCCGTCGCACATGAGGTCGCGCCGAAGCATCGATGGCTGCAAGGGGTTCATCGAGAATGAGGAGCTCTGGTTCAGTGGCCATCGTCCTGGCAATGGCTACCCGCTGGATCTCACCACCGGAGAGTTGGGAAGGCTTGCGGTCGGTGAGCGATTCCAATTCGAGACGTTCGATCCATTCCTCGACGACCTCGCGGGTCTGATTCCGATCCCGCTTGAGGCTCTTCGGCCCGAATTCGATGTTCTGCAAGACGTTGAGATGTCTGAAGAGGAGCGCGTGCTGGAAGACGATCCCTATCCGGCGGTCCTCGGGACGTACAAAAACCCCGGAGGAGACATCCTCGAGGACCCGGTCGCCGAGCTTGACGAAGCCGCTCGTCAGCGGTTGCAGACCCCCGAGCGCGGTCACGATGGTCGATTTCCCCGCACCGTTCGGACCGAGCAGGGCGGTCGTACCGCCTGCAGCCACGTCGATTGCCGCATCGACCTCGAAACCCGTCGGATGTCGCACCACGATGTGGGCGGCAAGATCACCGCTCACGTCGTACCCCACCATCGGTCGCGAAGCGCGATCAGCACCACCAGTGATACCGCCACCATGATCAGGCTGATCGCGATCGCTGCCTGCCGGTTCGACTCGAGCGCAACAAACACGGCGAGCGGCAGGGTCTGGGTACGGCCTTTGAGGTTCCCCGCAAACGTGATGGTGGCTCCGAACTCACCGAACGCACGGGCCCAGGTCAAGGCGATGCCAGAGATGAACGCGGGCAGAATCGTCGGGATCGTGATTCGGCGCATGACGGTCCACCGACCGGCACCGAGGGAGGCGGCTGCACCCTCGAAGCGGAGGTCGGCGTTGCGCAGTGCAGCCTCGACCGTGATGACCATGAATGGCATCGCAACGAATGTCACAGCCACGATCACGCCCCACATGGAGAACGGCAGGACGAAGCCGGTTGCGTCGTATATCGGTCCACCGATCACCCCGCGCCTCCCGAGGGCGAACAGAAGCGCGGCCCCACCCACGACCGGGGGAAGGACCAGCGGCAGGAGCACGAGACCCCTGATCACCGCCTTACCGGGGAACGTGGCCCTCGCAAGCACATATGCGATCGGAAAGCCGATCACGATTGCGATCAGCGTTGCGGGCACGGAGGCGATCAACGACAGTCTGAGCGCGTCCAGCACGACCGGACTCGTAAGCACCGACCAGAGGTCGGACCACGGTGTCTGGACCAGAAGCCCGACCAGCGGCAGGGCGAAGAAGACAACGCCCACGCCGGCGAGCACCACCACGGGCCACGGCGGTCTGGAAACTGACCGCCGTGTCGTCAAGGCGTGCGGAACCCGTACGACTCGAGGATCTCTTGCCCTTCTGCGGAGAACACGAAATCGACGAAGGCCTTGGCGTACTTCGATTCCGTCTTGAGAGCCGCGATCGGGTACAGCGCAACCACGTTGTGTCGATCATCGATCAGAACCTGATCGATCACATCGCGACGCGAATAGAAATCGGTGAGGTAGACGATTCCTGCGTCAAGGTCACCATTCTCGATCTTGTTGGCAAGTGATGCCACATCGGGTTCCTCGGAGTCGACGGAAGGTGTCACGCCGGCGTTGTCCAACACTTCCAGCCCGTAGATGCCACACGGGACGGGAACAGCGCACAAACCGATGAACAGGTCAGGGTTGGCGAAATCTTCGAGACTCGAAACGTTGCCAGGGTTTCCAATCGGGACTGCAATGGTCATGGCATTCATGGCAAAGATTTTCGCCTCGCCGTCAAGCAGTCCGGCATCGGCCACCTCGCCCATTGCTCGCTCGTCTGCGGAAGCGAACACATCAACCGGCGCTCCGCCGATGATCTGCTCGCGCAAGGCGGACGACCCACCCAGGTTCAATTCGACCGCGACATTCGAATTGGCCTCCCCAAACGCCGCTGCGATGTCGGTGAATGCCGCGCCGAGCGATGCTGCCGCCGAAACCCGAAGTGTTTCTTCCTCTGCGTCGGACGAACACGCTGCGAACAGCACCGCCACCGCCATGAGCACTACTGCGATGCTTCTCCTGCTCATTGATCCTCCTGATACGTGTCTGATTCCCATGGGCAAACTGTAGTTGTGTCTATACGGCCGTGCCGGTGAGGGGACCGATCAGCAGGCCGGACGCATCAAGAAAACATCGACCACACGACCATGAGCAGGAACCCGGCGAAGGGACCGACCACAAGGATCGCGATGCGACCGAGCGGCGAGTCGACCAGCCGTGCCACCACGACGGAAATCACGATCCCCACGAGCCAGATGGTGAGCAGCACGATGATCAGGAATCGCTGTAGATCCCCCCAGTCCGGATCATTCGCCTGGAACAGCGCCACCGCCCCGAAACCCAAGGCGACAACGAACTGCACCGCGATGATGCGCCTCTCCGCCACCGAAAAATC
>CAZDIQ010000096.1:0-8000 GCA_964505525.1 uncultured Acidimicrobiaceae bacterium
GGTTGCACACACGGCTCGGGTCGAACAGATCCTTCATCCGACGTTGGATGCCGAGTGTCGACGGCGGGGTGCCCCACGGGTCGACATCGCTGAGCGAGTCGCCCGGTCGGATCACGACGAGCGTTCCACCGACCTTCTCGACATCGGATCGCAGCGTCAGGAAGGTGGCGTCGTCGAGCGAATCGAACCCGATGTCCACGACTCCGACACCGTGCTGGGCGACGAACCGTTCAGGGTGCAGGGATCGGGTCGCCTCGACGAACCCTGACAGATGGCGTGGCGGTACGCGCAATGACACGAGGACCCGGGAGCCGATTGCTCGGGGTGCAACGGCATCGACCGAGCCACCGACGGCCTTGACCTGTGCGTCAACGTCCGACTCGGATCCTTCGAGCATCGCGAAGGCACCATCCTCGGTCTCGACCACCGCCACCGGTCGGAACAGGTTCTGGTACACCGAAGCGGCGTCGTCGATTGCGACAATGCGCTGGACGGGTGGCATCGGCCACAACTTCAGGCACACCGAACCGATGAATCCGAGCGAACCGAGTGATCCGGTGACCAGGCGGGGCAGGTCGTACCCGGTGACATTCTTGACAAGGCGGCCACCACCCCGAACAACCTTCCCGTATCCCGTGGCCATCGTGACCTCGAGCACCCGGTCGCGGGTCGGACCGTACTTCAGACGCTTGGGACCCGAAGCCCCCTCGGCGACGAGTCCGCCGATCGTGCGGCCCGGCTCGGCGACGGGGAGCAGGGATGTCTGGTTTTCGGTGGCGAGCATGGCTTCAAGGTCGCCGACAGTCATGCCCGCACCGACGACCACCGTGAGATCCTCGACGAGCCAATCAACGACGGAACCCATCGCCGTGGAGTCGATCGTCCAATCAAGCTCCCTCGACCCACCGAGCGCACGGCGAGAACCCGACCCTTTGAACCCGACGGTCCGCGACTCGGTCGCGGCTTCGCCGAGGAGGTCAGCGGCATCCTCGACGGTCGCTGGAGAGAATCGTGTTTGCGCCGTCACGACAGACGCGCCCCTGCCGCATCGAAGCAGCGTGATCCTGTAGGGAGCACCTTGCCCGGATTCATCACCCCGTCGGGATCGAACGCATCGCGGATCCGTGCTTGTGCATCGAGGTCGTTCTCGTTGAATACGAGACCCATGAGGTCACGTTTCTCGAGTCCGATGCCGTGTTCTCCTGACAGCGAACCACCGGCTTCTATGGAAACTCTGACCATCTCTGTCGCCGCTGCCTTGACCCGGTCGAGCATGCCCGGCTCTTTCGAGTCGAACGCGACGAGCGGATGCAGGTTGCCATCGCCGGCATGGAAGACGTTGAGCATGTCGATGTCGTATTCCTCGCCGATCGCGTAGATCTGGGTGAGCACCTCGACGAGCTTGGTTCTCGGCACGACCGTGTCGTGGAGGTAGTAGTCGGGAGCCTTCTGCGCCACCGCACCGAATGCGGACTTGCGCCCCTTCCACAGCAACGCCCGCTCGGTCGGATGGGTGGCGACTCGCACACTCGAAGCACCGTGCGAGCGTGCAATCGACTCGATTGACACAGCGGCATCACGAACCGACTCCGGTGTACCGGTCACCTCTGCCAGAAGCACCGCCTTTGCATCCGTCGGGTACCCGGCGTGGACGAAGTTCTCGACGGCCTGCACCATGGGCTGGTCCATCATCTCGAGAGCAGCGGGGATCTGCCCCGAAGCGATCACCGCAGACACCGTCCCGGCGGCATCTTCGATCGAAGCGAAGCCCAGAAGCAGCGTCGCCACATCCGAGGGATTCTGCATGAGACGCACGAGAACCTTGGTGGCGATACCGAGCGTCCCCTCGGAGCCGACGACCACGGCCCGAAGGTCGAGACCGGGTACATCGGGTGCTTCACCGCCGACGACGACAACCTCACCGTCGGGCGTGACGAACTCGGCGCCGAGCACATGGGCAACCGTGGTCCCGTCGGCAAGACAGTGCGGTCCCCCGGCGTTCGTCCCGAGGTTGCCTCCGATCGTGCTCGCCTGCTGGGACGAAGGATCGGGTGCGAAATGAAGCCCTCGGTCCGCAAGCCGATTCGACAGATCGAGGTTGATCAACCCGGGCCCGACCCAGGCGGTGCGCGCCACCTCATCGACTTCGTGGATCTGATTGAGACGGGTGAGGACGATGAGCAACCCGGGCTCACTCGGGACGGCTCCGCCTGCGAGTCCCGTCCCCGCACCACGCGGGACGATCGGCACCTGGTGCTGCCGTGCGATACGGACACAAGCCGCGACCTGCTCGGTCGAATCCGGCAGCACGGCGGCGACAACCGTCCCCGACGTGACCCCTGCGTCCTTGGCGAACACGGCCAGATCGAGCGGATGGTGACGCACGCGGTCTTCGCCGACGACGGCCACCAATTCGGGGATCAAAGCCATCCCCTGAGCCTAGATGCCGCCACCCGAACCCCCGCCACCCCGGGTCAGGTCGACGGGGCTCCTGCGGTCAGGGAGTAACCATGTTGAAGGTGGGTTCGAAGGTGTCGGTCACCGAGGCAAGCGTGTCGAGCACGCCGAGATCACCGTCCGATGCCAGACCGAGCTTCTCGATCAGGCCGCGTGGCTCGGTGGGCTGCAACAGCACCCCTGCGAGAGCTGCCTTCGGACCGGTGACCGTGTCACCGAGTGCGACGTGACAATATCGCTCCGCCCGGCCGTCGATGACGGATCGAAAAGATCGACACGGGAGATGTTCGGACTGTCGACGCGCATGCGTCCGCGCCACCGTTGTACAGGCGAAATCGCAACGGTAAGTTCCAGTCTTTACGCCATCGGAAGGGAAGATTCGTGAACCGAACGCAGCTTCCTGTGTTCCGATCGCTTTCCGGCTACCAGAAGCCCTGGCTCGCCGCCGATGCCATCGCCGGACTCACCGTGTGGGCGGTGCTCGTCCCCGAAGCGCTCGCCTACGCGACCATCGCAGGGGTATCACCTGTCGTCGGACTCTACGCCGCGGTACCCGCCCTCGTCCTCTATGCCGCGTTCGGCAGCTCACGACACCTCATTGTCGGACCGATGGCCGCCAGCGCCGCCCTTTCCGCAGCAGCGGTGGCCAGCATTGCTTCCGGAAGTGGCTCCGACTTCACCGCCCTCACCGTCGGGCTCGCCCTTGTGACCGGTGCGATCGCGCTGGTTGCCGGCCTTGCCCGACTCGGGTTTCTCGCATCGTTCATCTCCGAGCCGGTGCTGAAGGGCTTCATCATCGGGATGGCGCTGACGATCATCATCGGCCAGCTTCCCAAGCTGTTCGGGGTACCAGGTGGTGACGGTGCGTTCTTCGAGAGGGCCTGGGACCTTGTCACCCAACTCGGTGACACCCAGCGATGGACGCTTGCGGTCGGTGCGACGTCACTTGCCCTTGTAATCGGGCTCCGCCGATTCGCACCCAAGGTCCCTGGGTCGCTCGTCGCCGTACTGGCGGGGATCGTGGCGGTTCCGCTCCTCGGCCTCGACACCAAGGGGGTCGAGATCGTCGGGGCGGTGCAGGCCGGCCTTCCACCGGTCGGACTGCCCGACCTCGGATGGTCCGACTACGGTTCGCTCGCAGGGGCTTCTGTCGGGATCCTCCTCGTCGGATTCGCCGAGGGCCTCGGTGCCGCGAAGACCTACGCCGCACGGGACCACTACACGATCGACGCCAATCGTGAGCTCATCGGCCTCGGCGCTGCCAACATCGGTTCCGGTCTCACCTCGGGCATGGTCGTCAACGGATCCCTTTCGAAGACAGCGGTCAATGGATCGTCCGGCGCCAAGTCCCAGGTGTCGGGTCTCGTCGTCGCGGTCCTTACCGTCCTGACCCTGTTGTTCCTGACCGGGCTGTTCGAGAACCTCCCCGAGGCAACCCTCGCTGCTGTCGTGATTGCAGCCGTCATCGAGCTCGTCGACTTCTCCGCGCTGCGCCGCCTCTACGGCGTCTACACCGCGAGGCTCGGTGACATCTATGGGCCGGTAGCCCGACCCGACCTCATTGCTGCGGTGGCTGCCCTGGTCGGCGTCCTGCTGTTCGATACGCTCCCCGGCCTGTTCATCGGCATTACCGTTTCGGTTCTTCTCCTCGTCTACCGGGCGTCCCGACCCCATGTCGCCACCCTCGGTCGGGATCCGTCGGGCGACTGGGTCGACCTTGGCCGCCACCCCGATGCCACTCCGACCGAGTCGGTCGTGGTGGTCCGCCCCGAGAGCGGTCTGTTCTACGGCAACGCCGACAACGTGCAGACCGCGATCCTCGATCATGTCACCGACGCCACCCGTGCCGTTGTGATCGACGCCGAAACGGTGCCCTCGATCGATGTGACCGCCGTGTCGATGCTCGTCGATCTTCGTGACGAACTCGCCGCACGCGGCATACGCCTTTCGATTGCTCGTGACATCGGCCAGGTGCGCGATCTGCTCGAGGCAGCAGGCGCTGCCACACTCGTCGAGCACCTCCACCCAACGGTTGAGGACGCCGTCACAACTTCACTCAACCGACCAGACCCGACAGAACAGGACTGACCATGCTCATGCAAGCCATCGGCGATCTGCTGCCGTCCGCCATCGGGGTCGCGCTCAGCCCCGTCCCGATCATCGCCGTCATCCTGATGCTCGGCACACCCAAGGCCCGCTCCAACGGACCGGCGTTCGCGTTCGGATGGATCGCAGGGCTGGTCATCGTGTCAGTGATCGTTCTGCTCGTCGCGGGCGGATCCGACGATGCCGACAGCGCCAAGGCGACCTGGGTCAGTTGGTTCGAAGTCGCCATCGGCGTGTTGTTCCTCGCCATGGCCACCAAACAGTGGACATCACGACCGAAGAAGGGCGAAGAACCGGAGATGCCGAAGTGGATGGCAACCATCGACTCGTTCACACCGGGCAAGTCGGTCGTGCTCGGTGCCGCGCTGTCAGGTGCCAACCCGAAGAACCTTGCGCTGACCGCCGCTGCGGCCGCGTCGATCGCCAGGGCGGGGCTGTCCGGCGGCGACAGTGCCATAGCGATCGCGGTCTTCGTCGTCATCGGCTCGCTTACCGTCGCAGGTCCTGTGCTCTTCTATGTCATCGCGACCGCAAAGGCCGCAGGTCCGCTGGCATCGATCAAGGAGTTCATGTCGGACCACAATGCCGTGATCATGATGGTCGTGCTCCTCGTGCTCGGCGCGAAGATCCTCGGTCAGGGGTTCGCCGGTCTCACCAACTGACAGCCGGTCACAGCAGACCGGCGCGTCACCACGAATCCGGTTCTGCGCCACTGGTACGATGCCCGCCAGGCACACCGAGAGGGGTTCGATATGGGTCACGCAAAGGACGCGAGCGAGTCAACGAAGATCGCAAACCGCACGGTCTTCGAGCAGCTGCCGTTCTCGGACCGTCGCGACTTCGACGACGCATCCCGAGGGCTGGTCGCCCCCCTCACACATGACGGTGTCACCAAGAATGATGATGGCAATGTCGTATGGGATCCGACACGTTTCAACTTCATCACCGAAGATGCGCCAGCGCCCGACACCGTGAATCCGAGCCTGTGGCGCCAGTCCCAGCTCGTGGTCAAGGGCGGATTGTTCAAGGTTGTCGACCGCCTCTATCAGGTGCGCAACGCGGATCTGTCGAACCTGACGATCGCCGAGGGTGATACGGGCTTGATCCTGTTCGACCCGCTGATCAGCAAAGAGACCGCACGGGCTGCCCTTGAGCTGTACTTCGAGCATCGTCCCCGCAAACCGGTCGTGGCGGTGGTCCATTCGCACAGCCACGTCGATCACTGGGGTGGTGTCAGGGGCGTGGTGTCCCAGGAAGACGTTGATGCGGGGAAGGCGATGATCATCGCACCGGTCGGTTTCCTGGAGGCAGCCGTATCTGAGAATGTCTTCCTCGGCAACACGATGAGCCGGAGGGCGTCGTACATGTACGGCAATCTCCTCCCACCGGACCCCAAGGGTCAGGTCGGCGCCGGACTCGGCTTGACGACGTCAAGCGGTACGGTGACGCTTATCCCGCCGACGCATGAGATCACCGAGACGGGCCAACGAATGAACATCGACGGTCTGGACTTCGAGTTCCAGCTCGCCCCGGACACAGAAGCGCCGTCCGAGATGCACTGGTACATCGACCAACTCAAGGCCGTCTCGGCGGCTGAGAACTGTTGCCACACGCTGCACAACACCTACACGTTGCGTGGAGCGCCGATCCGTGACCCGCAGGCATGGTCGAAGTTCCTCAACGAGCTGGTCGACATGTGGGGGGAACGCGCCGAGGTGATGTACGGCATGCACCACTGGCCGGTGTGGGGCAACGACCGCGTCAACGAGATGCTGCTCAAGGCGCGCGACGGCTACCGCTACCTGAACGACCAGACCCTCCGCCTTGCGAACCACGGGTTGACGCCCGTCGAGATCGCCGAGGAGGTGAAGCTGCCACCGGAACTCGCCAACCACTGGGCATTGCGGCCCTACTACGGAACGATGAGCCACAACGTCAAGGCGACGTACACGAAGTACCTGGGTTGGTTCGACGGCAACCCTGCAAACCTCCACAACCACCCACCAGAGTCTGCGGCGAAGAAGTACGTCGCCATGATGGGCGGCGTCGACCAAGTTGTCGCGGGTGCCCAGGAGGCCTACGACGAGGGTGATTACCGCTGGGTGGCCGAGGTGGTGAAACACGCTGTGTTCGCCGAACCCGAGCACGTCGGGGCGAGGAACCTGCTCGCCGACGCCTTCGAACAGCTCGGCTATCAATCGGAGTCCGGTCCGTGGCGGAACTTCTACCTCTCCGGAGCCAAGGAGCTGCGCGACGGCGTCACGGTACTGCCGACCCCGAGTACCGCGAGTGCGGACTCGGTTCGGGCGATGTCGCTCGACACCTACTTCGACTATCTCGGCATCCGTCTGAACGGGCCAGACGCAGCCGGCAAGCAGATCACGATCAACCTGTCGTTCACCGACACCGGTGACCAGGTCGCGCTGACCTTGACGAACGGCGCTCTCAACCACTCGACCAGCCGACAGTCCCCCGACGCCGACGCAAACCTCACGCTCACGCGTGCCGCTCTCAATGACATCATCCTCGTACAGACCACGTTCGAGGAATCGATAGCGGACGGTTCCATTGCCGTGGACGGCAACGCCGACAAGGTCACCGAGCTGTTGTCGCTGTTCGACACCTTCGAGTTCTGGTTCAACATCGTGACCCCGTAGAGGGTCATCTCGGCAAGGATCGGTCAGGGTGGCCCCATCCGCCGCCACCAGGGGTGAGGACGAGGAGCTCTTCCCCCGGTTCGACCTCGAGCGTGCATTTGGACTCGAGCCGTAGACGGTCGCCGTTCGGTTTGATCAGCCAATCCTCACCTGGCTGACCGCCGTCCCCTCCGGCGAGGCCCCACGGACGCGTCATTCGTCGCTCGCCCATCAGCGACAAGGTGGCAGGCTCGAGAAACCTGATGCCGCGTTCGATCCCGTCGCCACCGCGGAATTCTCCCTCACCGCCGCTGTCGGTCCTGAGACGGTATCGCGTGATCTCGAAGGGATAGTGAACGGCCAACGAGGTGATCGGCGTGTTCTTGGTGTTCGTCATCCCTGTCTGGATGCCGGATTGTCCGTCGCGCCCCGGCCTGGCGCCTTGGCCGCCTGCGACCGTCTCGTAGTAGGCGAAGGTGTCGTTTCCGATCAGGACGTTGTTCATCGTTCCCTGACCCGCTGCAGGCACGCGGTCAGGAGCGAACGGGGCCAGAGCACCGAGCAGCACATCCGCAATGCGCTGAGCCGTTTCGACGTTGCCCGCTGCCACGGCGGAAGGCCGCATGGCGTCGACGATCGTCCCCGGCACAGTCACCAGGTCGAGCGGGCGGTGCGCTCCTCCGGTCGCTGGGATCGTGGGATCGGTTGCGACCCGAACCGCATACGACAGGCACGACTCGGTCACGGCTCGCACGGCGTTGATGTTCCCTGAAACCTGCCGATCGCTTTCGGAGAGGTCGG
>CAZDIQ010000097.1:0-7653 GCA_964505525.1 uncultured Acidimicrobiaceae bacterium
CAAGCGAGCCGTCAGGCGAGCGTCCCGGAGGAACATTTCTTCCTACGGTGGTGTTGCTAAAAGGCATCTATCATGCGAGGGCGATCGGAGTCCCATGACATCAGGTATCGAAAGCAGCATCATCGAGATCGGCGGCGTCAAAGAGCGCGTGCTCAGTGGTGACTCCGATATCGATGTCGACGTGCTCAACGAGGCGCTCGACTACCTGAGACCTGCTCTCCAGGCCGATGGCGGTGATGTGATCCTCGCCGGGGTCAATGGTGGCACCGTCAACCTCACCCTTGTCGGTGCGTGTGGTGGATGCCCGATCTCGGAAACGACTGTCACGGTCGGCATCGAGCGCATCCTCAAGGACCGGGTTCCCGGTGTCCTCGACGTGGTCGCGTCGGGCTGAACCGAACTCTCCACCGCCAACCGACCGGCTCCGTCTAGTGTCGCCCTGTGAATCCTTCTGACCTCCTTGAGCGCGCCATCAGCGGGGATGAGCGTGCGGTCGCCCAGCTCATTTCATCGGTGGTCGATCTGGATCCGTCCGCGCTCGGCGTCCTCGGCGACCTCTACCGTCGGGGAGGGAACGCACGGGTCGTCGGTATCACGGGAGCACCGGGAGCGGGTAAATCGACGCTGGTATCCCAACTGGTCGAATCGGCCACTGCCATCAGCCCTGACCTGAGATTGGCCGTCCTCGCCATCGACCCATCGAGTCCGTTCAGCGGTGGGGCGATCCTCGGGGACCGGATTCGCATGGGTGACCACGCAGGCAAGCCCAATGTCTTCATCCGCTCAGTCGCCAACCGGGGGCATCTCGGTGGCATCGCAAGCACGACACCCGCGGTCATCACGGTGCTCGACGGACTCGACTACGACGAGATCCTCGTGGAAACGGTCGGGGTCGGGCAGGCGGAGGTCGAGATAGCGTCGGTCTCGGAAACGACGGTCGTCGTCGTCAACCCCGGATGGGGGGACTCGGTACAAACCGCAAAGGCAGGGTTTCTTGAAATCGCCGATGTGTTCGTGGTCAACAAGGCCGACAGACCCGAGGCCGAGCGAACCATTGCCGATCTGCGTGCGATGCTCGACATCGGCCCCACCCTCCAATGGGTTCCGCCGATCGTCACGACGGTGGCAACGACGGGACAAGGCGTCGACGACCTCGTCCGGGCCATCGGCGAACACCGGTCGTTCCTGACCGCGTCGGACGATGGTGGTCGCCGCAGGCACGACATCGCGCGTCATGCGCTCCTCGGCGCACTCAGACAATCGATCGACGACGTGCTCGACACCATCGGACCCGAGGTGCTGGACCGGCTCGTCGAGCGCTCGAGCGATCCGTGGTCCGAGGCGGCCGCGATCGTCGCGGCGGAGTAGCCTGTCCGTCGGATACGAAAGGAACTGCCTTGGATCTCGTCACCTACTCCGTCGAAGACAGCGTTGCCGTCATCACACTCGATCGACCGCCTGTGAACGCACTCAATCCTGCATTGATCGCCGACCTTGCGGAAGCATTCTCGTTGGCTGGCGATCCATCCGTGCGTGCCGTGGTTATCACCGGATCGCCGCACTTCGCCGCAGGAGCCGACATCACGGGGTTCCAGGCATCGTTCGAGGCAGGGGACGAGAATCGCCAGGCATCCGGGCTCACCGAGGCGGTGGTGGCGCTCGAGGAACTCCAGAAACCGACGATCGCAGCGATCACCGGCTACGCGCTCGGAGGTGGTCTCGAACTTTCGATGGGGGCGGACTTCCGCTACCTCGGTGAAGGAGCGAAGGTCGGACAACCCGAGATCCTGCTCGGGATCATCCCCGGCGCGGGAGGCACCCAGCGGCTCGCACGAATCGTCGGACCCCAGAAGTGCAGGGAACTGTGCATGACAGGACGCCACATCCGTGCCGACGAGGCGCTCGCCATCGGGTTGGCGGACAAGGTCGCCCCCGACGACGAGGTGCTCGCCCTTGCGCTCAGCGATGCAACAGCCTTCGCCCAGGGCCCCACGAAGGCACTCGCCGCGGTGAAGAACTCGATCCGGGTCGGCTACGACCTCCCCCTGTCGGGTGCCATCGGGATCGAGGCCGAGCAGTTTGCCGAGGTCTTCGCATCGAAGGACGCCAGGATCGGTGTTGCGGCGTTTATCGCCAAGGAGAAACCAGACTTCACCGGCGAGTGATCCACATCGGCATGAACCGCACGGTGTCGACGCCGATCTGAATCTGAGAGGTTGTCGGTAGTTTCCCTACCATTTCCCCATGGCACTTCGAATCCCGCGTTGGACAGGGCGCGCCCTACTCGTTCTGGCCGGCCTCATCGTTGCCGTCTGGTTCGTCGCCGCGTGGTTCCATGCAAATGCCATACGAGCCGATCTCATGGTTCCCACGGGGAACGAGACACCGTTCGACATCGCCGTCATCTCGAACGAAGCGGGGCGCGTGGTGGTCAGCCGGAGTGCCGAAACCGAACGGGTCGGGACTTGGGGTCTCGAAGCCGCCGACGCATACGCACAGATGGGAACCATCGTGCGGGTGACCGAGGATTCGGTCGAGCGGGGGATCCGGGAACAGGTCGAGATGATCGAACCCGGTGCCGAGGTTCGGGTCGATGTCGATGCCTACACGGGCGATCCCGAGTCCGCACACGGACTCACATGGGAAGCCCTGAGAAGCCCTTCTGACATCGGTCCGCAACCCGCGTGGTTCGTCGATGGCCGCCGCGCTACGTGGGTCGTATTCGTCCACGGCAAGGGAAACGACCGGCTCACGGAGTCCCTCAGGCTCATGCCCTCGCTGGTCAAGCAGGGATTCCCCGTGATGGCAGTGACGATCCGCAATGATGTCGGTGCCACACCGAACGACTCGGGGTTGCGGTATTGGGGGCTCGAGGAGTGGCGCGACATCGATGCCGCCATCGACCTCGGTGTCCGCAAGGGTGCGAAGGATTTTGTGATCGTTGCGTCCGGATACGGAGCGAGCGTGGCGTCGATGTTCCTGCACGAATCGGCGATGGTCGATCTCGTCAAAGGCGTGGTATTCGACTCGCCTGTCCTCGACATAGAACCCGTCGCCGAGCAATTCGCTTCCGACCACAACACACCGGGAGTCGTGGCATGGCTCGGTCGGAGGCTCGTCGCAGTCAGGTTCGGAATGGATTGGCGGGCGCTTGACCAAGTCAGACGTTCCGACGAATTCGACGTCCCGATACTCTTGCTGTACGGAGCCCAGGACCCGGTGACTCCGGTCAAGACGTTCGAACAGTTCGCAGCCTCGAGACCTGACATCGTCACCCGGGTTCGCTTCGAGCAAGGTGGTCACGCCGATCTGTGGAACATCGACGCGGCCCGGTACGAGAACGCGATTGCCGAGTTCCTTCTCACAACGGTTGGACCCGAATGACGTTGACATCCGATGCGATCTACCTCGATCACGCAGCAACCACGGTCGTGCGTCCGGGTATCGCGGACGCGATGGTCGGTGCAATGGACCGGGCGAACGCAAACGCATCAGGCCTGCACGGGCCTGCCCGGGTGGCAAAGAATGCCCTTGAGGAAGCCCGCGAGCAGGCGGCCGAACTCCTGGGAGCCGATCGCCCGCTCAATGTCATCTTCACGAGCGGGGGCACCGAGGCCGACAACCTGGGTGTCGCCGGAGCCGCCCTCGCATCGGACCGACGCGAGATCGTTGTCTCTGCGGTCGAACACGAGGCAGTACTGCGAACCGCGGAGAGCCTCGAACGGTTCGGGTTCCGCACGTTGGTTGCGCCCTCGACACGCGACTGTGTGGTCCGACCCGATGCCGTCGCGACACTGGTCGGTGCCGACACGGCGGTCGTGTCGGTCATGGCGGCCAACAACGAGATCGGCACACTTCAGCCGATCGCAGAGATCGTCGAAGCCGTGAAGGCGGTCGACGAGTCCATTCCGGTCCATACCGATGCGGTCCAGGCATTCGTGTCCGAACCCGTCACCTTTGCATCGACATCGGCGGACATGATCTCGCTGTCGGCCCACAAGTTCGGAGGGCCAAAGGGCGTCGGACTCCTTGCCATCCGCAACGGGATCAAGCTCGACCCGGTGATCCATGGCGGCGGGCAGGAGGCTGGTCGACGGTCGGGCACATACAACGTTGCGGGCATTGTGGGAATGGTCGAGGCGATGAAGGCTGCCGATGCCGAGCGTGCGACATTCCGCACCCGAGTCGGGGCGGAACGGGACGCCTTCGAAAGGGTGTTGATCGCCGGCCGACCGGACGCGGTCGTGTCGGGTGCCACGGCACCGAGGATGGTCCAGCACAGTCACGTCCACTTCCCCGGCGTCCTCGCCGAGACGCTGCTCATCCGTCTCGATCAGGACGGGATTGCGGCTGCCGCAGGATCGGCATGCCAATCGGGTGCGGTCGAGCCGAGCCACGTCCTGCTGGCCATGGGGTTCGATTCGACGGCGGCAGGCGAATGCATCCGGTTCACGTTCGGGTGGAACACGCCCGAGGGTGAGGGCATCGATGCTGCCCGTCGGGTCCTGCACATCCTCGAGGAGTTGTCGTGAGAGCTCTCGTCGCCATGTCGGGAGGGGTCGACAGTTCGGTCGCCGCTGCCCTCATGAAGGAGCAGGGGTACGACGTGATCGGTGTGACGCTCAAGCAGTGGGAGGGGCCGGGCGGTGCCATGCCGGTTGCAGGCTGTTGCACCCTTTCGGATGCCGAAGACGCAAGGCGAGTGGCCGCCCAACTCGATATCCCGTACTACGTGCTCGACTACGTGGAGGAATTCACGGCAGCCGTGGTCGAGCCGTTCGCACAGGGATACCTGGACGGGTTGACACCGAATCCCTGTATCGAATGCAACCGGAATGTCCGGTTCGATGCACTTATGGATCGCACAGCGGACCTCGGTTGCGATGTGCTCGTCACGGGCCACCACGCGAGGGTGGAGGAGGTCGACGGCGAGTTCCGGCTCAGGCGCGCCGTTGACGGCACGAAGGATCAGTCGTATGTCCTGCACATGCTCGGTCAGGACGCCCTGAGCAGGGTCAAGCTTCCCATCGGCGAGATGACCAAGGTCGAGGTCCGTGCCCACGCGGCGCAGATGGGACTCCGGACGGCGGCCAAACCGGACTCGCAGGACATCTGTTTCGTGACATCGGGCGACTACCGCGACTTCCTGCGCAACACGCACCCTGAGGTCGACGCACCGGGCAACGTTCTTGATATGTCCGGTGATGTCATCGGCATCCACGGCGGAACCGCAGGCTTCACGATCGGTCAGCGCAAGGGTCTCGGCGTGGCCGTCGGCGAACCGAGGTACGTCGTCGATATCGCCCCGCGGGAACAGACCATCACCATCGGCACCTATGAGGATCTTCTCGTCGACGGTTGCACCGTGGTCGACATGCGCTACACGAATGGCGTCCCGGCCGAGGGTTCACGGGTCTCGGTCAAGGTGCGATACCGCTCGGAACCCGCCGGTGCGACCATTGTCGAGGCTGGGCCGACGTGGCGTTTCGCCTTCGACGTACCCCAACCGCGCCCTGCCCCCGGACAGGCGCTCGTGATGTACGACGGTGAATACGTCCTCGGAGGTGGCACCATCGTCGATGATCGCGTGCGTTCGGTCGCCACCAGTTCTGTCGCACCGACGCGGTAACTTGTTCCTCGTAACCTGGAGGGGTCGTGGAACCAGCTGATCGATATGTGGAGCTCCTCGAAGAGCTCCGCGAACACAACTACCGGTACCACGTCCTTGATGCCGCTGTCATCGACGACAACGAGTACGACACGCTGTACCGCGAGCTTGTGTCCCTTGAGGAGGAGTTCCCCGATCTCGTCGATCAACTCTCGCTGACGCGACGCGTCGGGGGACCGATCGACAACCTGTTTGCCCCGGTCGCCCATCGCGAGCGGATGTTCTCGCTCGACAACGCCATGAGCATGGACGAGCTCGACGCCTGGTACAACCGCCTTGTCGGTGAACTCGGTAGGAAGCCGACCGCGTTCAGCTGTGAACTCAAGATCGACGGACTTGCCATTTCGCTCGTCTACGAAAGCGGCCAACTCGTGCGGGGTGCCACGCGCGGCGACGGAGCGATCGGCGAGGACGTGACCGCCAACGTCCGGACGATCAAGTCGGTACCGATGGTGCTGCGGGGCGACGCCCCGTCCGTGCTTGAGGTGCGCGGGGAGATCTACCTCCCCGTGAGCGAGTTCAACCGGCTCAACAAGCGGCAGGAGGAGGCAGGCCTGCCCCCGTACATCAACCCCCGCAACACTGCCGCCGGATCGGTCCGTCAGAAGGACCCTGCCGCCACGGCGAACAGGAACCTCGCCGTGTGGATCTACCAGCTCGGACATGTCGAAGGTGGACCGTCCCTCAGTGGGCACACCGCCGCCATGGCGTGGCTCGGCGACCTCGGGCTCAGGATCAACCCGGAGAACCGGCGTGTCCGGACCATCGAGGAGGTCAAGACCTTCATCGAATCCGCGACAAAACATCGCCACGATCGCGACTACGAGACCGACGGGATCGTGATCAAGGCCGACGCGTTCGCAGATCAGGCCGAGGTCGGTTTCACCGCACGGTCGCCGAGGTGGGCGGTCGCGTTCAAGCTGCCACCCGAGGAGAAGAACACCCTCCTGCGAGAGATCAGGATCAATGTCGGACGCACCGGCGCCGTCACACCGTACGCCGTGATGGAACCGGTGTTCGTCGGGGGTGTGACCGTTACGAACGCCACGCTCCACAACGAGGGCGAACTCCACCGCAAGGACGTGCGACCGGGCGACACGGTCGTGGTCCGCAGGGCAGGGGACGTGATTCCCGAGGTCGTCGGACCGGTGCTTGCGCTGCGCCCGAAGGGTCTGCGGAGGTGGAACATGCCGAAGAACTGTCCGTTCTGCGGTAACCCGATCGTCCAGCCGGAGGGTCAGGCGAAGGCGAAGTGCACCGGCGGTTTCGAGTGCCCGAGCAGGCTCCGTGAGTACCTGGCCCACTTCGGTTCACGTGGAGCGATGGACATCGAACATCTCGGGTACAAGACGGTCGATGCCCTCGTGAGAGCGGGGAAGATCGCCGACCCCGCCGACATCTATCGACTGACGGTCGAGGACCTGCTCGAATTCGAGGGTTGGGGGCCGATCTCCGCGAACAATCTGGTCAATGCGATCGAGGCGTCGAAGACGAGACCGCTCGATAAGCTCATTGTCGCACTGGGGATTGACCACGTCGGGGGCACGGTCGCCCGACTGCTCGCCGAACACTTCCGGTCCATCGGTGCCCTTGCTTCGGCGTCGGCAGACGAGATAGCGCAGATCGAGGGGATCGGTCCCGAGATCGCTCGCTCGGTGTGGAGCTGGTTCTCGGAGGACGCGGATGTCGCTCTCACCGAGCGGTTGGCCGCGTCCGGCGTCGTCATGGAACTCCCGCAGAGGTCGGGTCCCACGCTTGAACAGACCCTGACCGGGCTGACGTTTGTCATCACAGGGACGATCGACGGGTTCACGCGGGAATCGGCAACGGCAGCGGTCGTCGATCGCGGCGGCAAGGTGACCTCATCCGTGTCGAAGAGCACCGATGCCCTCATCGCCGGAGACAAGGCTGGTTCAAAGCTGACCAGAGCCGAATCCCTCGGAGTACGGGTACTCGACCCAGAAGCATTCAAGAGGTTGCTGGAA
>CAZDIQ010000098.1:0-7360 GCA_964505525.1 uncultured Acidimicrobiaceae bacterium
ACGTATCCCGCAAAGTCTGCTGGATACGCTGGGAAGGCGTTTGCCAGTTCGGATACTCTGGCTTTGAGTTGGGTGAGGACGTTGGGATCGTGGCGTTTCCTCAGGATCTCGACGATCGCCGTTCCGAGGGTGATCATCTGTTCCTGCATCATCCCCGCAGTCGTGACCGAAGGCGTGCCGATGCGGATGCCCGAGGTCACAAACGCAGACCGTGGGTCGAACGGGATCGAGTTGCGGTTCAGCGTCACACCCATCTCGTCCAACAGCGTCGCGGCTTCCTTGCCGGACAGGTCCTCGTCGATCGACCGCAGATCGGTGAGGAACATGTGGTTCTCGGTTCCACCCGAGACGATCCTCGCTCCGGCTGCCGTCATCGTGTCGGCGAGAACCGACGCGTTCCGGACGATTTGGAGTGCGTACGCCGCAAACTCGGGTGTCGCTGCCTGCTTGAAGCACAGCGCCTTGCCGGCGATCTGGTGGTTGATGGCTCCACCCTGTGCGTACGGGAACACCGCCTTGTCGATCGCAGCGGCGTACTCCTCCTTGCACAGGATGAGTCCACCACGAGGGCCTCGCAAAGCCTTGTGTGTGGTGGCGGTGACGATGTCGGCGAATGGCACCGGACTCGGGTGTACCCCACCGGCGACGAGCCCGATGATGTGGGCGATGTCGACCATGAGCAGCGCACCCACCTCGTCGGCGATCTCGCGGAACTGCGCCCAATCGATGATCCTCGAATACGACGAGTAGCCGGCGACGATCAGCTTCGGGCGATGCTCGAGTGCCAAAGCACGGACATTGTCGAAGTCGATGAGTTCGGTTTCCTCATCGAGTCCGTATGCCACGAAATTGAACAACTGACCCGAAAAGTTCACCGGTGAGCCGTGGGTCAGATGGCCACCCTGGTCGAGTCGCATCCCCAGAATCGTGTCGCCGGGTTCGAGTACCGCGAGATAGGCAGCCATGTTCGCCTGTGAACCGGAATGGGGCTGCACATTGGCATGATCGGCACCGAACAAGCTCTTGGCCCTGTCGATTGCGAGCGTCTCGACGGCGTCGATGAACTCACAACCCTCGTAGTACCGCCTGCCCGGATAGCCCTCGGAGTACTTGTTGGCAAGGACGGAACCCGACGCCTGCATCATGGCGTAGGACACGAAGTTCTCGGACGCGATGAGCTGGATCTTCGACCTCTGGCGCTCGACATCATTACCGATGAGCGCCGCGAGACTCGGGTCGGCCTCGGACAACGGGGTCATATCGGTCATTCAGGCGCCTCCACTGCTTCGATTCGCGTTGATGAGACTAGACCGCTCATGGGACCCAAGCTCATGACTCGGCGTCTCCGTGCGGATCCTCGGCAACCACATCCTTGCCGCGGTCGAAGAAGCGATCCGCAACACCGAGCGCTGGCAGCACGACGAGCGGCGACAGGATTCCGTAGAGCACGTTGTCGACCCGGAACAAGTATGTCATCGCAACAGCGACCACCATGGCCGCGGCCTGCCGGGCGAGACCCCGTCCCTTCTCCCCGATCGGTACCAGGGCGAAAGACGCTCCGACACCGGCGCTCACCACCGGTGCTGCGACCACGAACGATGCGTTGCCGGTCACCTGGTACGCAACGAGCATCCCGATACCCGTGATGAGTGCATACAGCCCCGCTCTGAAACCGGTGGTGAAAGGATCGTCGAGTCTCGAGAACCCGGCCACTGCGTACATCGTCAATGCGAGGCCGACCCCGATCATTGCTGCGCCAACGGTGGGCGATGTCCGTGCGGTGAGAAACCCGAACCACATGGTCAACGCGAGGACGAGGGTTCCTACCCCTATCGCCAACCACTTCGTGTCGCTTCCCGCTTGCTCTTCCACCGCGTCATCTTCGCAGGATTCGAGCAAGTGGCGTCGGACGTGGACCAGCGACTACCCGAGGGTGACCGGGCCTCTTCGAAGCACGGTCTCGGCGGGATGGGTCAGATCGACGAGCGTCGACGGTGCGCCGCCACCCGCTGCCCCCTCCAGATACGTAAGCACCTCGTCCCCGAACGCGGCACGAGCATCCGCCGCCGACTGCGCCGGATCGTCGTCGGCGTGGTTGGCAGACGTGACGGCGAGCGGACCGGTCAGGTCCAATAGCGCGAGCGCGACGGGATGATCGGGGCACCGGAGCCCGATCGTCCTTCTCGAAACGTCACCGAGCCACTGCGGTGCGGTGTCGAGTCTCGGGACGACCAATGTCACAGGACCGGGCCAATACTTGTCGGCGAGATCAAGCGCCCTGTCAGACATCGCACCGAGCAGAAGCCCCTGTTCGAGTGAGGCAACAAGGAGGGCGATCGGCTTCTTCTCGTCCCGCCCCTTGAGGTCGTACAGCTTCTCGAGGGCGGCCTCGTCGTACGGATCGGCGGCCAGACCGTACACGGTGTCCGTGGGGACACCCACCAGTTCACCCCGTTTGATAGCTCGTGCCGCGGCTGACACATCCATTGCCACCTCCATGGATTACTTGGGGACGCACGCTACTCGACCAGTGTTCGGCTCATGACGAACCGATCGCGTCCGGCGAGGTCTGGAACCATAACCGCATCGAGATGGGCAAAGTCCCCGATCACCTTTGCTGCGTGGAACTCCGAGACCTCGACTGCGAACTGTCCGTTCGGCGCCAACCAGTCTTCGAGTTGCCTGGCGATCGACGTCACGACCTCGTCGCCTCGCGGCCCTGCAACAAGCGCCATCCTGGGTTCCATCTTCACATCGGCGGGAACCCGGTCGAACTCGACATCGGCGAGGTACGGTGGATTGGCCACCACGAGGTCGACCGAACCACGGAGATCATCAGGCACAGGATCGAAGAGATCTCCCTCAAGCACGGTGACTCTGGCGTTGTTTCGTTCGACGTTCGCCCTTGCAACCTCGGCTGCGTCCGGTGACAAATCGGTGGCGTAGATGTCTGCGTGCGGGAAGGTCTTCCCGAGTGCGACGGCCAGGTTCCCTGAACCGGTACAGAGGTCGACAACGATGGAGGGACCTGTGACGGTCCTCGTGATCAGCTCGAACAGGTACTCGGTTTCGGGCCGCGGCACCAGCACCCGCTGATCGACGATGAGTTCGGCGGGACCGAACGGGACAAAGCCTTCGATGTACTGCAGCGGCTCGTCTGCCTCCCGTCGTGCAAGCAGGTCGACGAACGTCGCCCACTGCGCATCAGATATGTCAACCCCGACGAGCAGGTTGCTTCGGGACAGGCCGGTTGCGATCACCAGCAAGCGTTCTGCTTCGTGCCGCGGCACCGATGTGACCGATCCGAGCAGATCGACCGACCGCACGACTACTCGCCCTCGGCGAGCTTCGTTGCCATGTCGTCTTCCATCAGGGCGTCATGGAAACCTTCGAGGTCACCATCGAGGACGTCAGGAAGCGAGTGGACGGTGAGACCGATGCGATGATCGGTCACACGGTTCTCCTTGAAGTTGTACGTACGGATCTTCTCCGACCGTTCCCCGGTGCCGACCTGTGACTTCCGTGCGGCGGCGCGGTCACCATGTTGTTCCTCGAGCTGGATCTGGTACAGCCTTGCCCGTAGGACGCGCATTGCCTTGATCTTGTTCTGGAGTTGGGACTTCTCGTCCTGACACGACACGACGATCCCCGTCGGCTTGTGTGTGATCCTGACAGCCGAGTCGGTGGTGTTGACGGACTGGCCACCCGGACCCTGGGACCGCATCGTCTCGATGATGAGGTCGTTGTCGAGGATCTCGACCTCGACATCCTCGACCTCGGGGAGTACCGCGACCGTCGCCATCGACGTGTGGATCCGTCCCTGGGACTCGGTCTTGGGCACACGCTGGACGCGGTGCGGACCGGCCTCGTACTTCAACCTTGCGTATGCGCCCTTGCCCTTGACCGCGAATGTGGCCTCCTTGAGACCACCGCCACCGGTCACCGACACATCGATCGGCTCGATGCGCCAACCCGAACGCTCGGCGAACCGCTCGTACATCCGGTAGAGGTCCGCAGCCCACAGGGCAGCCTCGTCGCCACCGGCTGCAGATCGGATCTCGACGATGACATCCTTGTCGTCGTCAGGATCCTTGGGGACGAGCAGCTTCTGGATCTCGAGTTCGATGGCCTCGAGATGTTCCTCACCCTTGGCGATCGTCTCCTCGAAGTACGCCTCCATCTCGGGATCAGCTTCGACCTTCGCCAGTTCAGTCGCTTCTTCCACTTCTGTCGAGGTTTCCAGATAGCGTCGGAAGGCGTCGACGACGGGTTTCAGCTCCGAATGCCTCGTCGATACGTCGCGATATCGATTCTGATCTGCATGGATGTCGGGATCGGAGAGTTCGGTGAGAGTTTCCTCGTAGCTGTCCTCAACCGCCTTGAGACGCGAGAGCAGTCGATCATCCACCGTCTTCACCGGTGCCGTATTCGGCGAGAAGGGCTGCCTCGTTCACCGCGCCGCGCGCCTTGACCTCTTCGATTTCGGTCGGTCCGAGAGCGGCAAGAAGGGATGCTATTGCGACCTCGACCTGGTCGTCGGAGGGCTCCTTGGTCGTGATGGCCTGGATCCAGATGCCTGGCTTGGATGCCCATGCCATCCATCGGTGACCGGCAGCTGCCTTGAGCACCTCATAGCTGATACCAGCGATGACGGGAATCAACAGGATCCTCGCCGCCACCTGGATCAGGAACGGGAGGGGGGCAAGCGTGAGGAATACGACGAACGCGACCATCGCGACAATGATGATGAACGACGTCCCACATCTCGGGTGTCGAGGGCTGTACTTCTGGATCGGCCCGATATCGAGTGGGTCGCCATTCTCGTATGCGTGGATGGTCTTGTGCTCAGCGCCGTGGTATTGGAACACCCGCTTGATGTCGTCGTTGCGTCCGATGATCCAGATGTACCCGACGATCAACGCGACTCGGATGATCCCGTCGATGACAACGAACAGCAGCATGTTGCCGCCGACGAGATCCTTGATCCAGTTGGCGGCAAAGGCTGGGGCGAGGATGAAGATCGCAACGGCGACGACGATCGCGAACACCATCGTGACGATGATCTCCTTGCGACCGATCTCCTCGTCTTCCTCGCCCGCCTTCTCAGCAGACCACGACAGTGCGCGGAATCCGAGGCTGAGCGACTCGAGAAGGACGAAGATGCCGCGCAGGAAGGGGATCTTGGCCCCGGCGTTGCGGCTGGTAAGCCGTGGGAGTTCGTTGCGCTGCGCTTCGATCACTCCATCGGGACGCCGCGCCGCAACTGCCCAGGCGTCCGGAGCGCGCATCATGACGCCCTCGATGACCGCCTGACCGCCTACTGACGAGCCAGGTGATCTGCTCACTAAGCCTCCGCGTCGGCGGTTTCGGGCTCGGTTGCGACTTCCTCAGCCTTGGGTGCAGCGGCGCCGGTCTGGCCGTAGCGCTTGCGAAAGCGCTCCACACGACCGGTCGTGTCGACGAGGATCTGCTTGCCCGTGTAGAACGGGTGGCTTGCCGAGGTGATGTCGACCTTGGCGAGCGGATAGGTCTCGCCATCCTCCCATTCGATCGTCTCGGACGTCTCGATCGTCGACTTCGTCAGAAAACGAAAGTCAGACGACGAATCCTGGAAAACGACGGGGCGGTATGTGGGGTGAATATCGGGCTTCACGGGGTCTCCTGATTGATACGGTCGAACTGTAATGGTCTGTGAAGGTGCGCCGTCACTGACCGGAGTTGGCAACGGACAGCAGGAACTCGGCGTTCGACTTGGTGCTCTTGAGCCGGTCGATGAGCAACTCGAGGGCTGCTCCGGATTCGAGGGCCAGCAGGACGCGACGCAACTTCCAGACCTCGGCCAGCTCGGCGCGGTCGAACAACAATTCTTCGCGGCGTGTGCCGGAGGATTCGATGTCGATGGCCGGGTAGATCCGCTTGTCAGCGAGCTTGCGATCGAGTCGGAGCTCCATGTTCCCGGTTCCCTTGAACTCCTCGAAGATGACCTCGTCCATGCGGCTGCCGGTCTCGACGAGCGCCGTGCCGATGATCGTGAGCGAGCCACCCTCTTCGATGTTCCTGGCGGCACCGAAGAATCGCTTCGGTGGGTACAGGGCCGTCGAATCGACACCACCGGACAGGATTCTCCCTGACGCCGGTGTCGCAAGGTTGTGGGCACGCGCAAGACGGGTGATCGAATCGAGCAGGATGACAACATCCATCCCCGATTCGACGAGGCGCTTGGCCCGCTCGATGGCGAGCTCGGAGACCTGGGTGTGTTCCTCGGCAGGTCGGTCGAAGGTCGAGAAGATGACCTCACCCTTGACCGAACGCTGCATGTCGGTGACTTCCTCGGGTCGCTCATCGACCAGGACGACCATGAGATAGCACTCTGGGTTGTTCGTCGCGATCGAGTTTGCGATGTCCTTGAGGACCGTTGTCTTGCCAGCCTTCGGTGGCGACACGACGAGTCCTCGCTGTCCCTTGCCGATGGGTGCGATGAGATCGATGATCCTCGCCATCATCAGGTCGGGCTTCCCGTCGATCTCGAGTCTGAGTCGCTGATCCGGGAAGAGGGGCGTCAACTTTGCGAACTTGGGTCGCTCGTCAGCCTCGTCCGGGTCGATGCCATTGACCTTGACGGCACGCACGAGCGCGGGGAATTTCTCCTGGGCACGTGCCGGGCGCACTGGTCCTGAGACGATGTCACCCTTGCGCAGGCGCGATTTGCGCACGAGGTTGGCCGCGACGTACGCATCCTTGTCGCCGGGTAGATATCCGGTGCAACGCAGGAAGCCATAACCCTCGGGAAGGATGTCGAGGATGCCTTCACGCACCTCGAGCTCGGTCTCGTCGACCGGTTCACGGTTCCGGTTGCGGTTCCGGTTGCGGTTCCGGCTCCGGGCACGACCGCCTTGACGATCGTCGTCACGCTCACCGCCCCGATCGCGTTCGGACGAATCGACAGAATCGGTGGCGTGGTCCGAACTCTCGGACGGAGATGCCGAGTCGGAGGAGGCGGGAACCTCGTCCGGGAGCATCACTTCATCGAACTTGTCCGCTTCGAGGATCGCGGCGATCAACTTCGATTTCTGGAGCCCGTCATCTTCGACGTCCACGGCCTTTGCCATGTCGCGAAGTTCGGGGAGTTTCAGCTCTTGCAGCCTGGCTCTTGGAGTACTCATCCCGGGTTGTGCCCCTTTCGAGATGGTCGATGTGGCGGGTCCGAAGGACCTGGGAATAGCGGTCATCGCAGGAAAACGATCGGATCGCTGAGGGATTACCCACGCCGTGCTACGAGCAATCGGGGTGGGAACGTTCGGGAGTATAGGGGGACAGTTCGAGTATGTGCTGTTTTTCGGACCCAAGTCCACAGTCCACA
>CAZDIQ010000099.1:0-7290 GCA_964505525.1 uncultured Acidimicrobiaceae bacterium
GTCACATACCGCCGGATTGGAGACGCGAATACCGGGTGCGCTGCTTGGGCCGTTCTGTGTGGGTCGACTCCGGCCGGGGAGCGGGCTATGGCGTGCGCGTTATGAGCGGCTCGGCTCGACCGACCTCGATCGAGATGCAGGGTGAGGGCAGACCTTTCGGGTGGACAACTGCGGACATGTGCATCAGGAGCGGACGACTGCGACACGTGACGCGACAGCGACGACGGCACCCATGCGGATGATCGAGACGAACGTCGCGCTCTGGGAGTTCCGTTCTCGGGAACCGAGGTTGTGTTGTAATGCGGAACACTTTCCGACCTCACGACACTGTCCAGTTCAGCCTCGTCAGATCGCTGGCGAACACACAGGAGGTAGTTCGGCATGAAGTTCAAAGTGATTGTGGCAGCCGTGGGCGCCCTGCTTGCAACTGCCTGCCCGATGCTGGTCTCACCAGTCGACGCTCTGGGCGGGACGGTCGTAAGCGTCGGCGCTTGCGGCATTAATGCACAGAGTTATCTTCAGAGTGGTTCGATCTACGCGAGCACTCAACGAGGTGCTGGCTACTCAGCGTGCACGTCGTACGGGGCGCGAGCCCGCAACGGCTCCACCTACTCAACCTGGAGCTGGAGTTCGACGTATGCGGTCGCGTCGGTGACAAATACCAGCGCCACCCCAGACGGCGGCAATCACCTTGGGTGCGTGAGCGCCGGGTGCGGGGGCCAGGTCAACACCTGACCGTGCGGAGGATGTCACAGGTCTCGGTTCTGGGACTGGGTTTGGCTCTCACGCTGGCTGCTTGCGGGCAAGATGATTCGGGCTCGGGCTCGATCATTTCCGATCTGCACGACGAGGCAGTTGCCGATGGTTTCGATGATCAGGCGGTGGTGCTTGAGTCCGGCTCGGTATCAGAAGATGATGTGCTGTCCGCGTTGATTCGGGCGCGTGCGTGCGTCTCAGACCTTGGCGCAGAGGTTGGCCCTATCACCCGCGACTACTTCGGGACCTTGGCGTACTCGTTTGATCTTGGTGCCTTGGGCGATGACGCGGATGCACTCGCCCAGGCGGACGCGTGTCAGGAACAGCACGCTCGTCTTGTGCAGGTTGCGTTCGGTCGGCTCCATCCGCCACCCTCGGATATCGCCGTTGCCCCGGTCGAGGCGTGTGTGAGGGAACGCGGCGGGGTCGTCGAGCGAGAGTTTGCGACGTTCGATCAGTTGGTCGAAGCGGTCGGGACAGAAGTCAACGCCGACAGCGTGTTGGTTGTGTGCTTTCGCGAGATCACCTCGAGTACCACTGTCGTTGCGTCGTGAAAGCGATTCGACGGATCGTTGGCTTCGGTGCAGTGATCGTGCTGCTGGTCGGCCCGCTCGTGGTGGTCACCGTGTTACGTATTCGTGGCGACTCTCCGACGTCGGTGGATGAAGCGGTGGAGTTGACGGCGGTGGCCCAGGTGGTGACGTTGCAGGCATCGACAGCTGGGATTTTGACGGTGGAGTGGGCCGCCTCGCCCGCGTTGTTGGCAGGTCCATGGAGTGGAATCGTCACGCGGGTGTCGATCGCGCCGGGCGACGAGGTATCTGAAGGTGACCCTGTCGCAGTGATCGATGGAGTCACCCGGATTGCTGTTGCCGCCGCCCATCCGTTCTATCGTCCCTTGCCCAGCGGGGTGAGGGGCGATGACGTGGCAGAGCTGCAGGATCTTCTGCGTCGTCTCGGCGCGCTCGGCGATGATGTCGAGACGGGCCGGATGGACCGCCCGACGATGACGGCTGTGAGGTCGCTCGCAGCGCTACTCGGTGTGCCACAGGCGAACACATCGATCTTCGACCCGTCCTGGGTGGCATGGATGCCTCACTCACCGATACAGATCGCGACGACCACGCTGAGCGTAGGACAGGTCGCCCCCACCGTCGGAGCCGTGATTGCCGAAGCGCCGTCGGTCCCGACGAGCGCCGCACTGGATGCCAAGTCGACAGCCGTTGCCAGCGAGACGGGCGACGTCGTGGTGGTCGTCGACCCAGAGACCTCGATTCCGGTTCGAGTGGATCGATTGTCGGGCGAGGTTCTCGACCAGGGTCAGCTTTCCCGGCTTGGCGATGCGGTCGCGGTCGGTGCAACCGAGATTGACGTGACCGTGAGCGAGCCGGACGGGCCCAGGGTGGTTTCTGCGCCGGGTGCGGCGCTTGTGCGTTCGGCCGACGGCGGTTGCGTGTGGACGCGGTCCACGCCGGGTGGAGCGTGGCAGGCGTACACGTTCGCCACCTACGGTGAGTCCGCAGGCAACGTCACGCTCGAAGGCGTGGAAGCCATCGATGCGTTGGGCGGAGCGGAGGTACTTCTCAACAGCGGATCGATCCTGTTGTCGAACGTGTGCCCGTCATGATCGAGTTCGACGAGTTGTGTTTCCGCTACCACCGAGCAGCAGCGAACGTGCTCACCAACCTGGACGGCCAGATCGCTGCTGGTGAACGCGTTGCCCTGGTGGGACCGTCCGGATCAGGGAAATCGACCTTGCTCATGCTGGTGTACGGGATGATCGCTCCAACATCAGGCACCCTCGACGTGCGAACCGATGCAGCCGTGTGGGTTCACCAGGACCCGAGGACGTTTCCGCGCCGAACCGTGCGCGACAACGTTGCCCTCGGCGCCATGCATTCCGGCCAACGCTGGGACCAAGCGCTCAACGCCGCCGACCGTTGGCTGGACATGGTGGGTATCGGCCACCTCGTCGACCATCACACAGTCTCGATCTCAGGTGGCGAACGCCAACGTGTGTGTCTGGCCAGAGCACTCAACAGTGGCCGGGAACTTCTCCTACTGGACGAACCAACCGCCCAACTCGACCGCAAGACCGCCATCGACACCATGGAGACCTTCCTCGACGTGTGCGGACACGACCGAACCGTGCTCGCAGCAACCCACGATCCATCGATACTCGGACTCTTCGACCGTTGCGTCGAGCTGACCGACGGCCAGCTCCAGCCCCTCTCATGACCCGCTCGAAGTCGACAGGACACTGGCGTCCGTCGGCGCTGTTCCGAGAAGCTCTGCTTTTCAGCATTGCTGGACGGTTGCTGAGCACTGCGCTGGTCGTCGTTTCAGGACTAGCGATCGCGCTGTCGCTGATTGTGATGGTCAACGATTGGGGACGCACCCACCACCAAGACGCCGACTTGCATTTCGCTGGCCGCGACGTTTGGACATTCTCTGGCCCACAAGGTGTGTCGGCGACACGCTGCGACGAAATCAACCAATGGAGCAGTGTGGAAGCCGCCGGAGGCGTCGCCGCTGGTGTCCTCGTCAACGGCGTTGTGCATACACCGTTCACCGGCTCGTTGCTTCAAGTCCTCGGCGCCACCGCTCCTGGCGACGTCGTGGCGAATGTTGCGCTTGGCCCGTCCGCGACCGACACGGCGAGATACCCGAACGCCACCGCCATCATCAACGGCGAGGAGATGGCCGCCGTCAAACTCCCCGGCAACCCACGCCTCGACGGCTACGCAAATTCGGTCCTCATCCGAAGCCCGGCACTCGCACGTATCGACACCTGCTACGTCGGGACCGCAACTGACACCGCCGAGGTGCTCGTTCCCGCGATGGTGAGCCAACTCACCATCGGTGACGCTTCTGTCGAAGCACGCCAGCTCCGTGTCGGTCCCAGCCGAACCGAACTCTTCAACGACCTTCACCAACGACCAACCCGGTGGATCGCCCCAACCCTCGGTGGCCTCGTCGGTCTCGTCGGCGTCGGCATCGCCATCGCTCGACGTTCCGAACTCGCCCTCTACCGCGACCTGTCCATGACAGCTACCCAGGTATCGGCCGTCATCTGCGGATCGTTCCTCGTACTCGTCGGGATTGCAGCAGTGATCGGAACCGGATGGGCGCTCGCGACGACCACCGGCACAGACGCCCACGCGTTTCTCGAACCGTTCGTCGTGCAACCCATGACCGAGTTCGCCATCGCAGCGTTGGCGGTCAACGTCGCCGGCACACTCCTCGCAGCCACCTCACTCTCAGTCGCCGACCGCCGATGACCAACACGACACCCACCGCGGCCCAATCGATCGAGCGCTGGCCCAACGGCCCGCCGAAGCACACCGGCATTTCGAGCGGTACGCGAAGTCCTGACCCGCGATGACAGTCCCCACCATCGCGTTCGGTGGTGAACCCGACCCGGAATCTTGGACACCTGATTACGCGGGAGACCGTGTAGGAAGGAGCCCGTCATGGGTCGTCCGAACAAGTGCCCGGACCAGTTCCGCAAGGACGCGCTCGAGCTGGTCAGGACGTCGCAACGCCCGACCGTGGAGGTGGCCCGATCGCTCGGGATCGCCGAGGGCACGTTGTGGAACTGGGTTCGCGCCGAGCGCGACGCGAACGCCAGGGCAGACGGCAGCCGCACAGATCTCTCGTCGAACTCTTGACGCCCTGAAAGACCGCTAGTCCGGCGCAGTGGTGGTCGCGTCGGGGCGCGACGCAACTACTTCACTGTCGCTCGCGTCTGCGCCGAAGCTGGTCGATGCGAGTCGGATGTGGGGGCCGTTCAGGCGATGTAGACACTGCTCACTCGGTTGTCCCACCCTGAAACCATCGATGTCGCCGACGCGTTCGCGCTGGTGCTGCCCGGATACGTCGGTGCACCCCCGCTCGAACCGTCGTAGAAGCCGGCGCTGCATGCGCCGATTTTGTAGCTGCTGGTGTCGTTGTCGAAGCCGTAGCCCGACAGGTTGATGTAGGAGCCTCGGGTGGTGAGTTGCAACACCGCCCCGCCGTACGACGTGGATCGGTACAGCCGTAGCGAACTCGAGCATGCTGCGAACGGTGTGATTTCGATCGATCGTGCGGCCACCGATGCGGCTCGGTCCATGGCGGCCTCGCTGCGGTAGCACGTCGTCACGGCCCCATCGGACGCACACGCTTGCGCAGCACCCCACCCATCCCGAAGGTTGATCGTTGTTCCCTCGAAGGTGGCGAGGACGCCACCGGAGTCGGCCGCACTGACCGACGGTGTCGGCGATCCGAGCACGGCGGTCATCATGAGTGCGACGCTGCCAACGATGGTTCGGGTGCGCATGGTTCCTCCTACGGAAACTTGATGACCGTGATGGTCCTGGTTGGTTGATCGAGTGCGACCTTGGCGCAGTCTGCGTCTCGGGAATCGTCGCGGATCTCGACGGCCCACCCGCCGAGACCTGACTCGTTTGCGATTCGCTGCGCAGATGCGCCCACGTCGACAGCGGGTGCGCAATCGGCAAGGTTGATTTCCTCGACGAGGCGGTCGTTCAAGGCGAGGACCGCCAAGTTGTCGGGCGTGAGTTCGGCGTCGGCGTTGACGAGCCCGATTCGACCGCAGACCTCGCTGTCGCCTGGGTAGACCTCCACCACACCGGTCACCGCAATGCAAACGGTGAGGGGCGGTACGTCCTTCGTCGGGCCGACGGTGCCTGCGGCCCATTGCTCGGCGCACGCTGCGATCGGATCGACGCTCGGAGGGATCACGATCGCGTCGGCCCGAGGGTCCTCGGCGGCTCGGCACGCGATGCCCTGAGCTGGCTGTGTCGGCTGACCCGAACGAAGCAAGGCGGCGACGCCGACCGATCCGCCAACGATCACAATCGCGCCGACGACGACGGCTCCGATCGACAGGCGTCGGCGTCTACGAGCAGTCGGGGCATCGGCAAAGCTGCGTGCGCGGACGACCACACGATCGACGTCCGCGTCGAGCTCGGCGGCGGTCGGCTCCGAGTACGCGGCCTCCCAGATCTCGGGGTGGTCGCGTATCCAGACGTCGACGAGGTCGGCGAGTTCGTTGGGGGTTCGGTCGTCGCTCATGGCTGGGCCCTCATGGTGCTGTCGTGAACGACCGGGTCGACGTACGCCTGGCGCAAAGCGAACCGTGCGCGCATCAGACGCTTTCGCGCCGCAGCATGACTGATGGACATTTCCGCCGCGATGCGTGGCCCGTCATAGCCGATCGCATGAAGGACGAGTACTTGACGCTCCGCGGGCTCGAGCGTGTCGAGCGCTGCTCGAAGCGCGTCGGATCGAAGTTCCGACTCGGCGTCGGCCACGCGAAGCTCAGCATCCTCCTCGGCCGAGGCGACGAACGGCAGCGGGTCGCGCCGAAGCGCTTCGAGGGTCTTTCGCCGTGTGGTGTTCTTGCGAGCGTGATTCGCGGTGAGGTTGCTGGCGGTCCGCACCAGCCACGAACGCTGGGTCGAAGCGGGGAGCGGAGCAAGTTCATCGAGACGTTCTGACGCCAGTGCGAATACGTCGACCCAGAGGTCTTCAACGCTCGCTGGGTCCCGCTCGCGCCGCGCCAAACATGCCCGAACAGTGCGACCGTGCACACTGATCAGGTTCCTGAGGCGGTCGTCTCGGTCGTCTCGCAGATCGGTCACGTTCCTCGATGGTCGCGCGGTAACTGGGTCGGCGTACCAGAAGTGTCAACCACACCAGATGTGTGCCACCCCTGAGGACGCTCATCATGTCGAATCGAGGGTGGTGATCGTGAGCAACAGGCTGTCGGGTTCCGCGCCGACGTCGCGAACGTACTGATCGGCAAACACCAGTGCACTCATCGGTTCAGGAAACGGGCCGAGTACCGACGTCTCATCCGTGACCAAGTCGACAACGACGACCACATGTGGGGCATACATCCGATCATCGATGTGGTCCAGCGCACTCCCAGGGGTCAACCCCATCATCGGATCATCACGTCTCATTCCGCGCTGGTCGCTGCGCGTTCGATTGCGGCCTCGCGGCGCACCCGGAAAAGTGCGGGGGGGAGGGAATCTTCGCGGCGATGACATCAACAACTCACATTGAAGTGTCGAGCGGTGCCGTGGTGTGACACACAAACGGACCACTTCCATTCCGGCGGGACTGACAATCCACCGGAGTGAACGTCGACCCGGGCCACCCAAGACATACCGATCGGTCGGTTTCCTCGTCAGTTCCGACCTGGATCGAGAGCTTCAACGGTCGCTTCCGTGACGAGCTGCTCAACCTGTGGCAGTTCGACAGCCTCCTCGAGGCCCGGGTGATCATCGAGGACTGGCGGATCGACTACAACGTCAACCGACCCCACACCGCCCACGGCGAACTCAGCCCAGCCGAGTTCGCCGCCCACTGGACCACCATCAACCAACCCCAAGCCGCATAGCGACTGGACCACTCATGGGGTCCCTCACAATAATCCCGGACAAGAACGCTGCGACCCGCGCCGCATCGCCGGCGAAGTCGGTCGCCTCTTCGGCCCTTTCGGCCACCGCATAATCACCAGTC
>CAZDIQ010000100.1:0-7180 GCA_964505525.1 uncultured Acidimicrobiaceae bacterium
ATGACGCTCATCCGGCTTCAGGAGGTTTCGCATGGCCTCGCTGGTTTCTTGCCAGGTCAGGATGATTCCTTCGTTTGCAGCAAGAATGACGTTCTCGTAGTGGGTCTGTCGATCGGACCTGATGTCGGAGAGTCCAGTCGACTGACGGCATCCGGCGTCCGTGGTTGCCACGAGCAGCTCCCAAGCCGATGCCGGGCCGTCCTCGGCATAGTCGGCCGACCAGGCAAGCACGATCGCATCCTCAAGAGTGGTCACGTCAAATCCTGCCTGGCCCATGCATTCCGACCATCTCGTTTGCGCCTCGGAGACCAAAGAGTCGGCGTCTCGCCGGTGGAATGCGTCGGCGAGCAGAAACTCGACATTGTTGAGGGCTGCGACCCATTGTGCGGATTGTTCCACGCTTCCAGCTGTCGCCACCCTCGCTTCCGCAAGGCACCCGTCCGCGGACAGATACAGACGCCCGAACTGCGTCTCGACTTCGATGGTCTCCGATCCCGTGCCGTGTAGCGCTATGGCGAATTCGGAACGAGCACTCTCCGACAGCCCCTGAACATATTCCATTGCCGGGTCCCAAGTCTCGTACTCGGGCTGCCTGTAGCCGACCTCCTGCGCTCGCTCCAAGGTGAGTTCCACCTCCACCACGGATCCGGAGTCGAAAGTGTTCGATCCCCTGCCACTGTGGAATTCGAACCCTTCTCGGAGCATGCACGGCACGATGTATTCGTCCTCTGCTGCGGACAGCAGAGCGAAGAGCTCGGCGCCTTCGACGGCCATGTCGGTCAGTGGTGTCTCGCCATACACGTGATCCGCTTGCACGGACTCGGTTGTGCATCCTGACACTGACCCAAGTAGCAGGAGGGCTGCCGCGAACACGGCAACCCTCCCGACGCTGACAAAACGCCCTAGCGCTACACCCACTTGTGAGAACTCAATTCGTCGTTATGAAGGTTTCCGTACAAGTCGACCTGGCTGCCGCGGAGGAGGGTGAACCAGTTGCCCGTGTAGCCCAAGCTTGTGTAGTGCCTTGTGTTATAGGAGTTTCCACGGTTTCTGATCGACGAGGTGGCATCGTTCAGATCGCAGTTGAGATAGCACCAGTCGAAGTTCTTCCCGGAGTAGTTCGACACGGCACCGGAATACTCCGCTTTTCCGCCAGTGGCGTAGCTGGAGTTCTTGTACAAGCACACTAGCCCGGATCCTGTGGGACAGTCCGTGGCCCCAGCATTCGCTGGTGCGGAACCTACGAGGGCAGCAAAGAGCGCCAGAGCGACGACGAACGCCACTCCAAGCGCCGTTCTTCGAATCGAAAGCAATTGTGACATCATTCCTCCGTTCACGTCCCAGGTGTCTGAGACTGTCACAGGGAGATTCGCGTAGACCAGCTTCTTGTTCCCAGGATTCTGGTTCCCGACCGTTACGCGGCAAGTCGACTCGTACGCGAAACGGATGGTCCTTGTTGTGGTGTGGCAGGACTCCGAACCCAGCGGGAACAAGATTGCTCGAATCGCGAATTACCTCGATGGTTGACCGCAAAGTCGGGACGACCGGAAGGAAGACACGATATGCACACGACAGTGATTGCGATCCTTGCGACAGTCCTAGTTGCAAGCCCGCCGACGACTGCCCCGGAACTTAACCAAGAGTCACATTGCGTGGTTGTCGTTGAGGGTCAGAAATCAACCGGCGAGTTGGTTATGGGCGACCCGGTTTGCTTCGGATCGTTCTCCGAAGCCTTCGAGGAGACCACCGGACAAGCAGTGCCAGCGGGCACCGTCGGCGCGGACGTGTTCACGGATACCCAGATCGCGGCATTGGCAGCCTCCTTCACGATCGGCATCCACTACTCGGGCACGAACGGTTCAGGTTCGTCGATCTCCGTAGTCGGAGACTCATGTGTGGGTGGTTGGTGGAACACGCCACCTGCGTGGAGCAATCAGATCAGCTCCTCATACAACGGATGCCCGGTCCTGCGCTACTACGACCGGCCGGGCAAGATTGATCTTCTCGGCAAGACATCGGGCGCTGGAACCACGAAGAACCTTCCGGCGCCGGCAAATGACATGGCAGAGTCGGTCACGTATTCGAGCAGCTAGGGATCTGTGCCGAGACCTGCCAATACTCAACTTTTGAGAGGAGACACCGTTCCCTATTTCCCGGAATTCGCGGGGGAGGAGACTGACGCTGCGGTTATCGCTGCGTCCATCTCGGAACCAGACCTGTTTGCGCAGATCTTCGAGCGCCACCATCGAACGGTGTTCGGAAACATCGCGCGCAGGCTTGGAATCGATCGCGCCGAGGATCTGACAAGCGAGGTCTTCATCCGAGCATTCGATTCCAGGGTGCGGTACGACCCCAGCTACCCGTCAGCGCAACCTTGGCTTCTCGGCATCGCAAGAAATGTCGAGCTCAACGAGCTTCGAAGGACATACTCCCTTCGCAACCATCTCGTCGATGCCCCCGATGCCGAGAGTGCCATTCCCGATTTCGCCGACCAGACCGTCGAAACGCAACACCTGAGATCGATCCTCAACGATGAATCGCTCGTGGCCGCGATCGCTGGCCTGAGCCACGACATCCGCGAGACGCTCCTGATGTTCGCCATCGATGAAATGAGCTATGTCGAGATCGGCACCGCCCTTGACGTTCCCCTCGGAACCGTGCGATCAAGGATTGGGCGAGCACGCCAAAGAATCCGGGAACAAACACGCGACCTCGTGCAAATGGACGGTGAATCCACGGTGGTGGACGCCAACGAGAGCACAACCCATGACTGAGCACCGAGAAACCGAACAGGAGCTACGCGCAGAGTTCGAGCGCGCTGGTGTTCGCCTTGAACTGCCCGACGGAACTGTCGAAGGGCTGCGAGCCGACCTCCTGGACCACATTGCCAATACGGAACTGAAGACCGACGTCGCCAGGGCCATAGCCCAGCGGATGGCGACTCCCACCGTTGAAGCGATGCGCTCGGAGGTGACCGCACACATCAACCATGCGTCGCGAACCGAGCCCGTGACGAGACGCGAACCACCGACTGCAGGCAAGCAACCGAAGCGACGCAAGAGACAATTGCGTGCCGCCGCCCTTGCCGCGTTGGCTGCGGTGTTTGCAGCCATTGCAATCGTGCCGCTCACCAGACCAGACCCGGCAGAGGGGGCGATGTTCGAACTTGCGTTCGCCGTCTATGCGCTACCCACCAACGACTTCAGTGCTTCGCACACGACTTTCGCACGCACCTACACGGCCATTTTCGATACCGAGGTGCCCTCGCCGGACGGTACCGAGCGGAACATTCCGGTCAGATTCACTTATGAGGAGATCAGGAGGTACGGACCCGATGCCAGCTTCCAGATAGACGACACATTCATTGAAGCAACTCCACTGACAGACACCTCGCCTGACGAGCAGGCATTCATAGCAAGTATTTTCCGAGTAGGAAGCACCGAAACAGAGACATATCCGCCGGGAACCGCCCACACCGACACCTTCGATACTTCCGGTCCTATCGATGACCTCCGCCAGCGAATCGCCGAACACTTGGTACAACACTTCCATTTGTCCCCTGTAGACCCGGCAGGAGTCCTCAACGCCATCGAATCGTTTTATACGATGCAGCTTCTGCAACCGTCCGATCGCGCGAATCTGCTCGAGATCATTGCGACAACACCGGGCGTGCAGATCTCCACGACCGGCGCCGACTTGGTGACCGCAGCAGCCACATATTCGGCGCCCCACGGATTCGACGCGCGCATCGAACTCACCTTTGACTCTGCAGGTTGGCTGGTGGAAACCAACCATGCGGCGCTCGAAGACTATCCGCCTTGGCGGCTCCTCAACGGCGAGTCATTCAAACGCATCGTCCACCGCGTCCCCACAGTCGCGCCGTAGCGCTCGTTTCCCGGACCAGAAGGGCAACAACCAACGTTCCGACCCGAGGGCCGAATGTCCAGCCGAACCATCACCCACAGCAAATCCGACGGCGTCAAGACCGTGTGGCTGTGCAACCCGGAAGAGTGGTGGTCGCCCCGGTCATCGGTGGATGTCATCGTCGACATCGAATCCGGACAGCACACCTATTGGGCCATCGACAGGAACCGGATCGTCCGCAGGATCATCGTGACGAACGGACGGCTCAGCGCACCGGACGAGCATGGCACCGACACCCTGCACGATCTCCCTAGGGGTTAGCGCTGCGCGTTCATCAACCAGCTTGATGGAGTCATCGGGTGCCATGGACCTCTGTCAGCTCCGACAGGTAGACGAGGTGACTCTCGGCATCGCTGATGAGGGAGCGCTCGAAACGCGCCGCAATCTCCGAAATTGCTGTCGCATGCGGTGTGACACAAGCAAGATCCGCGGTTGCCACCCGAAGCTCGTCTGCCTCGAGTTCTTCAAGAGCAACGGAATCGCGTGACTGGGTGACGGCATCTGTTCGTGGATTGAAAGAGTCGATTATCGAGCCGCGCCGGTCCGCAAAGTCGTAGCCAGCTTCGGCCATGCACACGGACCACAGCTTCATGATCGCCGAATACTCCGCATCGGATTCCATTCGAAGCACCGCGTCGAAACGCAGCTCGGAAACGGCCCGAACCGCGTCGAGATACTCGACAGAAATGCTGTCGCCTACGCAACCACCTGTGGGCCGGTCGGGGCTGGTGGACCCGAGGAGAGCCGCGAAGTATGCATCTCGCTCACTCGTGGTGAGGCCCTCGACGACCACCGTGTTCGGGTTGGCATCCTGGGACTCCCACTGGTACCGCACACGATCCGAGAACCCGAAACCGTGCACTGATACGTAATCCGGGTCAGGCAGCGAAGCAAGCGTGCCGGGGTCCGGGTATGTCTCGCTGTCGCGAGGCACAAACGGCAGATATTCGAAGCCCTCCGCAGCCATGCATCGGGCTATTGCCTCCTCCTGCTCCGATACAACGGCTCGAGTGTCGAGACCACTGAACAGGGCAACGTCGTCGAAGTCGAATGATCGGTCGTCGGACACCGACCCACAACCAGCTCCCAGGATCGCAGCGGCGACCGCAATGAGCGCCATGGACTTTGCGTTCATCTGCTCGGCTCTCGATTCCATCCGATGGCTCGGTCCTGAATTGCAGTGGTACTTCGCGTTCTGCGCCGGTGCTGTTCCCGCGCTCCCCGACGCTACCGCGCCCGGGTTCGTTGCCTCGCCCCACGTTCACACCGGATTCACTTGATCAGGCGCACCGGCACGGGTACGACAACTGCGCATGGTGCATCGGGACCTCGGTGCGATGACACAAGCAAACCGCAAGCCCTCCCTGCAATCGTCGGTGGCGCGCTGTTCACGGTCACCCTTGGTCCAAGTGATAGGACGCTGGCGCGGTAGCCTCGGGTCGTGACGGGGAGAGGTATGCGCAGGCCAGTTCGAACAGCACACGCAGCGTTACTCGCCGTCGCAACGGTTGCTGTTCTGTGGATCTCGCCGACCGGCGCCCTCGCCCAGGAAGCTCCCGTCGATTCCGTCGCGGTTGTCGACCCGGCACAGGGGTTGTGGTGGCTCCGAGACGGTGTCACAGGGTCGACGACATCCTTCTACTACGGCAATCCGGGCGATACACCGTTCTTCGGTGATTGGAATTGCGACGGGATCGATACGCCGGGCCTGTATCGCAGGTCCGATGGCTACGTCTACCTGCGGAACTCGAACTCACAGGGAATCGCCGACATCTCGTTCTACTTCGGCAACCCGGGTGACATACCCCTTGCCGGTGACTTCAACGGCAACGGATGTGACACCGTGTCGCTGTATCGCCCGTCGACCGGTCGCTTCTACGTCATCAACAAGCTCGGCTCTGCAGACAAGGGACTCGGCGCCGCCGATGTCGACTACCTCTTCGGGAACCCGTCAGACGTCCCGTTCGTGGGTGACTTCGACGGCGACGGCGTCGACACGTTCGGCATGCGTCGACTGTCGACCGGTCGCGTCTATCTCAAGAACCAGCACACACCGGGCAACGCTGACACGACGTTCATCTTCGGGGACCCCGGTGACGTCGTGGTTGCCGGATCCTGGACAAGCGGCGCACCGAGGGACTCGGTCGGTCTGTATCGACCATCAAACACGACGTTCTACCTCAAGAACACCAATACCAGCGGTCCTGCGGACCTGACCCGGTTCTACGGCGCACGACGCTACGTCCCTGCCACAGGGCGGTTCGGCAACCTCCCCGGCGGCTCGGCTGCCCCGGTGAATCCGGCTGTGCTCGTGTCACAGTTCACCACGTACCACCCTCCGAACGAAGCCCGCAACATCAACATCGATCTCATCGCCGATATGGTCGACGGCGTGGTGGTGAAGCCGGGCGAGGTCTTCAGTATCAACGCGCACGTCGGCCCTCGGACCACGGAGAAGGGCTTCGTGCCTGCCGGGGCGATCATCGGCGGCATCGTGTACTGCTGTGACCATCCCGCCAACATCGGAGGCGGCACGTCACAGTTCGCGACCACGTTCTACAACGCGGTGTTCCTCGGTGGCTACGAAGACTGGTATCACCGACCGCATTCCCTCTACTTCTCGCGCTATCCGGTCGGGAGAGAGGCGACGCTCGGGTATCCGGGACCTGACGTGCAGTTCCGCAACGACACGGCGTTCCCCATCACGATCAGAACCGAACACACCGCAACCTCGGTGACCGTGAAACTGTACGGAGACAACGAGGGGCGCACCGTGTCGACCTACACGGAAGGGGTCGTGTCGAATTCGAAGGGTGGCAAGGCGACGGTCTATCGCACGATCACGTATGCGAACGGGAGCTCCAAGACGCAGAAGTGGACCCACACGTACAAGGTCCCCGGCGACGCTGACGATGACAACGACCCGAGACCCACACCTCCGCCGCCTCCCCCACCGCCACCAACCAACCCACCGCTGTAGAGCGGGTCACTCAGACGCCAGGCTTGGGAAAGTCGATCGGAGACCGGGTGGCGGAACAGAGAATGTCGCGTTTTTGACCCGTGTGGATGTCGCGGCTTCTCAACCAAACTGGGCATGCATGTCCGAATACATCGACACCCTCAACCGCATCTGAACAATCCAAACGCGTATTGAGGTTCAGGGGGACGGCAGACGAGCGCAGCGAGGATCCAGGAGGGCGCGGGAGCCTGCGAGTACACGGCAAGGACAGATGATCTCCGTCTTCGCGTCCCCCCT
>CAZDIQ010000101.1:0-7125 GCA_964505525.1 uncultured Acidimicrobiaceae bacterium
GCATGCCCCCCTGGCTCGCAAGCTCGCCCGTCCCCCCTGAAGGGAGGACGCGATTCGTGTCCATCATCCATCATCCGTGATCCTGCTGCTCCACATGCTTGAGGAATGCAATCATTCGGCCGGCGAGTTCTTCGCCGTGGATATCGATGAAATGCAGATTGCTCGGAATCTTGGGGAAGACGAATGCGTCCCAGAGGTTCGGTGTGTGTGGTGCGAGCCGCTTGGGGATACCACCGGTCGATCCTTCGTCGTATTGGACGATCCACGTCGGGACGTCGACGTTCGGCAGATCTGTGACGAGATCGTTCCCCAAGCGGGCCAACGGGGTGAACAAGAGCGCCATCGCGTCGAAGTCGATCGAGTCGTCAGTGACCTGTGCGTTCAGGGCTACCGGAGCCGATCCGAACATGTTGAAGCTCGCGATTGTCTGATAGCCCTCATCGGCGAGGAATTGGTAGAGCGCCGCCAGGTCGAGCTTCGTGTCGTTGACATGGATCACCTCGCCCTCGCTCTGACCGTGACCACGGAAGTCCGGTGCAAGGACCGTGTACCCGGCATCGGCGAGTGTCGATGTCCAAGGTTGACTGAACGTCCGATCGATTGGCTCTTCCGTCGTTCTGGTGGCGATGTCATGTGTGAAGAGCACCGCCGTCGGTCCGCGCTTGTAGTACTCGGCGTTGAGGGCGACCCCGTCGCTCGTCGTGATGGTGACGAGTTCGAAGTCAGGGGAATCGAAGATGAGGGGAGTCGGAGTGAACGAGATCTCCTGCGCCTCCGTTGTCGTGGTTTGGCCGCCGAGGCGCGTCGCCCCCGTTGCGGCTGCCCCACTCGGACGTGCGATCGTGTCGGACGTCGGATCTGTTGTCGCAGTCCAGCCGACTCCGACGGTTGTTGAGCACGCCGATGCAACGATGGATGCAAGTGCGACAGCGACGAGGAATCGAAACTTTCCGGTCATGGTCGTCTCCAGTCATGGGTCGGAGCGGTTTTCCGAATAGAGCCGACACGAGACCGTTTGCGCGACGTTTGCTTTCAGTTGGTCGCCTGGTTCCTATCATCGCGTTCGCATGGAACACGAACTCACCACACTGCCCAATGGGCTGAGGGTCATCACCCACAACATGCCCACGACGCGGTCGATAGCGGTCGGTTGCTGGGTAGACACGGGAAGTCGCGACGAAATCGGGGCCGAGGCCGGCGCTTCGCACTTTCTCGAGCATCTTCTTTTCAAGGGTTCGGAGATGTGGTCCGCCCGGGCGATCTCAGAAGCGTTCGATGCCATCGGCGCGAGGCACAACGCTTTCACCTCGAAGGAGTACACCTGCTTTTGGACCCGGATGCGTGACGAAGACCTTCCTCTCGGTCTCGACATCCTCGGCGAGATGATCCAGAGGCCCGCGTTCCGCCAATCCGAAATCGACAGCGAGCGCAACGTCGTTCTCGAAGAGATCAACATGAACGAGGACGATCCGACGGACGTAGCGCACGAACAGTTCATCACCGCGCTGTGGGCATCGCACCCCCTCGCCCCACCGATCCTCGGCACGCCTGAATCCATTTCCTCGATGTCGCGCGACACCATCCACGATTACTGGTCTCGCCGGTACACGCCGTACTCGACGGTGGTGGCGGCAGCGGGTCATCTGCCGGACGACATCGTCGATCAGATCGCCGAACGGTTCGGCGCATGGGAGGGTGATCCGATCGGACGGGCACTCGTCGAACCCAGCATCGCATCGTCGGTGCAGGTCCGCAGCAAGGACACCGAGCAGGCGCACCTGGTTCTTGGTTCGCCTTCGTTCCCTCGCAATGACGACCGCAGATTCGCTCTCATGCTCGCCGATCACATCCTCGGTGGTGGCATGAGTTCACGGTTGTTCCACGAGATCCGCGAAACCCGCGGGCTGGCCTATGCCGTTCACAGTTTCGGGCTGCCGTTCGCCGACACCGGCGCTGCGGCGATCTACGTCGGTACGACACCCTCACAGACTGCAGAAGTCCTCACGCTGATCAGGCATGAAATCGACCTCCTAGTGTCCGACGGACTCACACCCGAGGAACTTGACCGGGCCAAGGGGCACGTCAAAGGTGCGCTCGCCCTCGGTCTCGAGGATGCGCTGAGCAGGATGAATCGGATCGGCCGCACGGAGTTGACAGGCCTCCCACACATGACGGTCGACGAGACGGTCGAGCGGATCTCGATCGTGACGCTCGACGAGGTCAGAGATGCAGCGAAGGCTGCGTATTCGGGACCGTATGTTCTCGGAGCCGTTGGTCCGTTCGGTGTGGACGATCTGCAGGAGTTCGTGGAATGAAGGTCGGCGTGGCGGGAGCCTCGGGACAGATGGGGTCACTTTCCACCGTCACCCTCAGCAACGCAGACGACCTGCATCTGATCGCCCTCTACGATGCCCACACCGCGGGCACCATTGCGGGCATATCGATCAGCCAGGAGCTGTCGTCGCTCGATGGTTGCGATGTCATCCTCGAGTTTTCACGACCTGACGTCGTGATGGATCAACTTGCGAGGTGGCGCGAGTTCGGAGCGAACGTCGTCGTCGGGACCTCCGGATTCGACCTCAAGCGTCTGGCAGCCCTCACGGAGCTCTGGGGGAACGGTCCCGGGAACTGCCTCGTGGTCCCGAACTTCTCGATCGGCGCCGTGTTGATGATGAAGATGGCCGAACTTGCCGCACCGCACTTCCCCGTGGCAGAGGTGATCGAGATGCATCACGACCACAAGGCGGATGCGCCCTCGGGGACGGCCATTGCCACGGCCAATCGGATCGCGAAGTTCGGAACCGGTCAGAGTCGGGCGGTCGACTCCAAGGAGATGACGCCCGGTGCACTCGGGGCGAGTGTCGAAGGCGTGTCCGTCCATTCGGTCCGTCTGCCTGGTCTGCTTGCCCACCAAACGGTGATGTTCGGTACCGAGGGCGAAACGCTGTCCATCAAGCACGACACGACCGACCGCGCAGCCTTCATGCCCGGTGTACTCCTCGCAGTCAGGTCCGTCTCCTCCCAACGCGATCCCCTGGCCGTCGGGCTGGAGGCCCTGCTGGGGATTGGGTAGGAGAGCCTTCAGCTCTTTCCGAATCCCGATAGCCACCGAGTCGCTCGCCTGCGCTCGCTCCCGCACCAACCCGCATCGAACCTCGATGCCCGACTGTCAACTGTGAACTGAAAACTGATAGCTGATGGCTGAAAGCTGACAGCTTTTCCTAGAAAAGTTCTGTCGCGAGTCTTCTTCGGTAGCCGGATGTCAGGGGATGTTCGTTTCCGAGGACTTCGAAGATGTCGACCATGGCCCGTCTGGCTTCCTCCCTGCCCGAACCGCCCTTGGAGACGACGGCGAGGAGTCGGTCGAGCGCAGGCTCGTACTGTGAGCGGGCTGCAAGAGCCTGGGCCAGGTCAAGCTGAGCCCGGTCCGAATCGGGGTCAGCTGCAGCCGCGGCCTCGAGGTCGCTGATGTCCTCACCGCCGCGTTGCCTGAGGCGTGCGGCGGCTTGGAGGCGGTCGATGTCCGCGTTCGGTACGAGCTTGCCGAGAACGATCAGTGCCTCATCGATGTCGCCCCGATCGATCAGCAGCGCCGCAAGGCTTGTGCCCGCATCGTTGTGGTCTGACTGTGTGTCGAGGACCTGGCGCAAGATGTGCTCGGCCGTCGTGTTGTCGCCGGTGACCATGGCGTCGCGTGCCCGTTCGACCATCTCGTCTTGTTCGGTCGGGAGGATGCTCTCGATGAATGCCGTCACCGATGCCTCGGGGATTGCACCGGTGAACCGACTCACCTCTTTCCCGTCCCGGATCGCCACGACCGTCGGGATGGACTGCACGAGAAATTGGGCGGAGACCTCCGGATTTGCGTCGACATCGATCTTTGCGAGTTCGATCCGGCCACCGAACGAGTCGGTGACCGACTCAAGGATGGGTGAGAGCGTCTTGCACGGTTCGCACCACGTAGCCCAGAAGTCGACAAGCACGGGAACCTCCCGCGAACGCTGCAGGACGTCGCGCTGGAACGTCTCGGTCGTGACTTCCTTGATGTAATCGCTTGGTGAGGGCATACGGTGAGGATAACCGGTGGCCGCATGCCGCTATTCCGCCATCCGCCGTCCGTCAACGAGATGATGGATGATGGATCTGTCTCAGAGGACAGAGGACAGACGAGCAAGTCCAAAGTACAAAGTACAAAGTTACAGGAAGCGAATACCGAATACCGAATCCGATGCCGCACTGTGAACTGTCAACCGAGAACTGAGAACTGTGAACTGAAAACTGTCAACTGAGAGCTGAGAGCTGAGAGCTGAGAGCTGAGAGCTGAGAGCTGAGAGCTGAGAGCTGAAAGCTGATGGCTGAAAGCTTCTCCCTGTTACCGTCTTGGTATGACCGAAAGACCTCAGGCGCCGTTCGGGCGCGTACTCACTGCGATCATCACACCGTTCACCGACGAGGGCTCCGTCGACTACGCAACCTTCTGGCGATTGGTCAGGCATCTCGGATCGAATGGCTCGGACGGCATCGTCGTCGCCGGGACGACAGGGGAGTCCCCGACACTCACACGCGCGGAGAAACTGGCGCTCTTCAAGGCTGCGGTCGATGCCGCGCAGGGGACGATGACCGTCATTGCGGGCGTCGGAACCTATGACACACGCGAATCGGTCGAGCTGGCGTCAGCCGCTGAAGCTTCCGGTGTCGATGGGGTCATGGCGGTCACCCCGTACTACTCCAAACCTCCACAGCGCGGCATCGTGAAGCACATGAAGTCGATCGCGAACGCCTCCGACAGACCGATGCTCTTGTACAACATCCCAGGGCGGACGGGCACACGGATCGAACTCGAGACGCTCGAGGAGCTGGCAGAGCACCCACTCATCGTCGGCGTCAAGGATGCGGTCGACGACGCCACCTGGTCGATCAAGGCGATGGAAGCACTTCCCGACAATTTTGCGGTCTACTCGGGCAGCGACGCCATGACACGCAAACTGGTTTCCGGGGGAGCGGTGGGTGTCATCTCCGTGACTGCCCATCTCGCGGGTCGTGAGATCGCAGCCATGGTCGACGCAGCCGTCGAAGGCGATTCGAAGACCGCCAAGAAGCTCGACGATCTGATCGCCCCACTCAACGAGGCACTGTTCATGGAACCAAGCCCGATGCCCCTCAAGGCTGGACTCACGAAGTATTGGGCACCGGTCGGTGACCCGCGGTTGCCGCTTGTCAAAGCAACGGACGAGACTCTCGACGCCATCGGCGCGGCATTGGATCCCATATTCGAAGCCCGCTCGACATGACGGTAAGCATCGGGTTCCTCGGCGGACTCGGAGAAGTTGGTCGCAACTGTGCGACGATCGAAATCGGCAAGAGCATCGCGATGATCGACTGCGGCCTCATGTTCCCTGAGGAGGACATGCTCGGCGTCGATCTGGTGCTTCCCGATTTCTCCGATGTCATCGAACGCAAGGATGATTTCGAATGCGTCATCCTCACCCATGGTCACGAGGATCACATCGGTGCCCTTGCGTACCTCCTTCGGGACGTCAACGTTCCCATCTACGGAACAGCCCTGTCCGTCGAGTTCGCACGTGCGCGGATAGAGGAGCACGGCATCACCCCTGAACTCCGGGCGATTCCCTACTACGAGTGGGTCGATCATGGCCCGTTCCGGTTCACGTTCATTCCCGTGTCGCACTCGATCCCTGATGCGGCTGCCATCGCCTTCGACACGCCCGAGGGCATCGTGGTCCACAGCGGCGACTTCAAGCTGGACCCAACCCCGATCGACGGCGTCCCCACGGATCTCCGTTCCTTCGGAACGATCGGTCAGAAGGGGGTGCGCCTGCTGCTTGCCGACTCGACCAATGCCGAGCGTGAGGGATATGTCCCCTCGGAGGTGACGGTTGGCGAGCGCCTCGATGAGATCGTTGCCCACGCTGAAGGTCGGGTGATCATGGCGTGCTTCGCCTCCCACGTCCACCGGGTGCAACAGGCGATCAACGCGGTCGTAAGGGACGGACGCAAGTTCGCATTCATCGGACGGTCGATGCTCAGGAACTCAGACATCGCGGCCGAGCTCGGAACGCTCGACATCCCGCAGGGTTCCCTGGTCGACATCAACGAACTCGTCGATCTGCCAGATTCGAAGACGGCCATAATTTCGACGGGCAGCCAGGGCGAACCCTTTGCGGCCCTGTCGCTCATGGCTGCGGGTCAGCATCGGTCCATCTCGCTCGTCGAAGCCGACACGGTGATCATCTCGGCAACGCCGATCCCAGGGAATGAGACGCGCGTGTCCAAGGTCATCAACAATCTGTACCGCAGCGGTGTGACGGTCTATCACGGTCGCAACACCCATGTCCATGTGTCGGGGCACGCCGCAGCCGAAGAGCTCAAGACGTTCTACAACACGATTCGCCCCGAGGCGCTGGTTCCCATTCACGGCGAGTACCGGCACCTCGTCGCCAACGCCGCGCTCGGCCGCTCGATGCGGATTCCCCAGGTCGAGGTGTGCGAGGACGGCGACAGGGTCGTCCTCAAAGACGGCGAGATGACGGTCGACAGGGGAGCCGTCCCATCCGGGTACGTCTACGTCGACGGAACCGACATCGGCGAAGCGGACTCGGTCATACGGGACCGCAAGCACCTCGCTGACGACGGTGTGATCATCGTGACGGTCGGAATCAATCCGCGGTCAGGCGAGATTCTCGTCGGACCCGATGTCGACTCGAACGGTGTGACGACCGACGAGGCCGAGCTCCACGAGATGATCGCAGAGCGGGTCACCCAGTCCGTCGAGAGCCTCGATTTCCCCGTCGACATGGACAACATCCGCAAACGCATCCGCAACTCGACCGCACGAGCGGTCAAGAAGGACTCAGGCAGACGACCCGTGGTGCTGCCAGTCGTGTTTGAGGTCTGACCTCTAGCAATTGGTGCTGAAGGCTTCTTGAGTCTTGGCCCACACCGGGAATCCGGTGGGTTCGATCATCGATGATGGATTCTGGATGCGGAACGTGGAGATTCAGAAAGAGGGTCGGTCCGATCGTCACTCGCGTCCGATGATGGGTTCTGGATGCGGAACGTGGATTCAGAAGGAGGGTCGGTCCGATCGTCACTCGCGTCCCCCCT
>CAZDIQ010000102.1:0-4001 GCA_964505525.1 uncultured Acidimicrobiaceae bacterium
CTCGCCGGCTACAGGGCACATTGGCTCCACGACGTCAGGATCCGAGACGAGAAACCAACAGGGACCGCCAGTTCGATCACCCAACGCGCCCGTTGGGTGCGGGGTAAGCGAGCCGTTCAACGCACGTACGGGTCGGAACTCGTGCGCACATCGGTGCGTCGCAGGCAGTTCGCGCTGTTCGACCTTGCGTACCGCCTGTACAACCCGGGGAGGTCGTTCATCGCCCTCGCCATCGCCGTGCTCGCCGTGGTCGCGGCGATCTTCCCGACCTTGGGTCTGTGGCCGTGGTGGGTTCTCGCCGCCATCGCCCTCGTCGTGGTGCTGCTCCCGATCGTCTTCCTCGCACTCGACGGGGTTCCCGGTCGCTACCTCATCCGGTACCCGTACGTCACCCTGATCGCGATCCTGTGGCTGCCGATACGGATCGCTGCGAGGTTGTTACCCGGTTGGCGCCGGACTGCCCACACCGGCTGACTCACTCTCGTTACCGACGAGGTCGGCCCGCGAAGTATCAGCGATCAGGTACCACAGCGGTAGCGACGCGAGTGCCATCAGATACATCGGGAAGGCGTATCTGAACTCGTGGCTCGGCGACGTGAAGAACACATTCACGAGATGGACGACGAACAGCACGGCGATCCAACGCAGTGGTCGCAACGCTTTGCGCCACCAGAGCGCGGCGTAGGTTGCGAGCGCGGCAAGCATGAAGATCGCCGGTCGCCACGTCAGCCATTCGATCGACGACCGTTCGGCCTGGATGTACGCCCACGAGGTGAGGGAGAAAGCGCGGTCCGAGATGGGATCGCGGGCAAGGCCGATCGTGTTCGGCCAGATGTCGTACGACGGGCGATGGACGAATGTGTCAGTCCGGTTGATGGGGGAGAGCAGGTACTCCCCGGCGCACCATCGATGGCCGAGAACCGTGGCAGGTGCCCCGATCGCCGATTCGACGATGAGTCGCCGATACGCCCACGGATTGTCCTGGACGACCCGGTTGTCATAGTTCTGGTCGAAGAGCAGCGGTGAGCTGTCCCCGCAGTCGTAACGGCTCTCCCACACATCGATCGGAGCCACGGCCACGATGAGATCCATGTTCGAATCCGGGATGGACCCGGGAGCGTGGACAACGACTGCCCCGACATCGGGCATGAATACCTGGGCGGGTTCGATGGCACGACTCGTCACGGGCAGGACGAGGATGAGGAACATCGGGAGCGCGATACCGAATGCGACGATCGCACCGGCGAACGCAAGAAGCCGCCTCACATGCTCCCGATACACGACCGCGATCGCGACGGCGAGGACGATGACCGTGTACTTGCCGTTGGCTCGCAGTGCCCACATGAGCCCGAACGCAACGCCGAGTCGGACAGGCCCGTACCACGAAGCCCAGAACCTCGACCGGTCGTGGGCAAGCAGGATGAGCTCCGTGAACGCCCATCCCATTGCGAGGGCGAACGGGATGTCCTTCCAGATCGTGATGGTCGTAGCCGCGGTCATCGGGAGGAGGACGATCACCCAGACCGTTGCGGCTGCAAGCAACGCGGGAATTCCGATGGCGAGCAGCCGACGGGCCACGATCGTGAGAAACAGCGCCATGAGTCCGATCTGGACCAGCGCAACGGCTCCCGGCGTCGCCCAGACCACCGACACCGCCCACAGGAACGCGGTGTGCGCAATGGGATGCGAATTGAAGAACTCGAACGTGAGTGCCTGGTTCCACTGGTCGATCGAGTCGCTGCTCATGAGTCCCGGGAACCATCCGGCCCACCAGACGAGCAACGGCAGAACGGTGAGGGCACCGGCCCACGTCACCAGGCGAACGTCTCGTGTGGGATCGGGTTCCATGGCCCCCATGGTACGGCGAATGCCGCCACGTCCCATGAAACCGGGCTTGTGCCGAACAACCCGAGAGGAGTCACGGGATCGGTGCCGAATGGGCCGTGCAGCAAACTGCTACGCAGGTTTACGGGGTTCCGTTGGTAGGCTTTGACGCTGACATTCAGTCTTCAATTTTCCGCTACAAACGGAGCGCCACCCAATGCTCATATTCGCCTATCTGGACCCGGCGACCGGGACTCTCATCATCTCGGCCATCGTCGGTGCCCTTGCCGCCATCGGTCTCGTGTTCAAGAACTCGTGGTACAGGATCAAGAGACTGTTCACGGGTAAGTCAGCCGACGACGCCAAATCCGTCGAACTCCCCGTCGAAGAGGGCTGAGAGCCTTCCCAGCCGGTCAGGTTCTCCTGGCGACAAGCTCCGCAAGGGCAGCCGCCCCGGCTTCCGCCGAAGTCCCATCGTTGTAGATGGTTGCTCTTCGCAGCGCGGCCAGACGTTCCTGGTACCCCGCGGCGTCGGCAAGCATGTCGCGGGTTGCCACCAGCGCTGCGGCAACGTCCCCCGGATCGACCACTCGTCCGACCTCGTGCCGCATGCGGTCCTCGAACGGGATGACGCCGAGCTCCTGCCACTTCGGATTGTTGACCTTCGGTGGTACATCGAGGAAGAGGACGGGTCGTTCGGTCCCGAGGGCGTACTCGAACGCCGCTCCTGACCAGTCCGAAATCATGAGGTCGGCCTCCATGAAGCTGTCCTCGCTCGTGATCGATTTCTCGATGATGACATTGCTGACCCCTGCGAATCGCTTCTCGATCGATTCGACGATCCCTCTGCCCTCGGGATAGATCGATTCGAAGAAGGCGGGGTGCGGCCGGACGATCACCCGATGACCTTCGCCCGCCAGACCGGCAACGAGGTCGCCTCCGTTCACCGCGAGGACATTCTGCGGTCCCCACGACGGTGCGATCAGGATCGTCGGTGCGTCGGTGTGTTGCTTGGCGTACGTGGCGTACCTGGCGGTGATCCCGTCGAGTTTCGGATACCCGATGTCGAGCAGCTCGAAGCCGGTCTTGCCGATCGATTCGAAGTGGCGGGTGAGCTCGTCCGCGGTGTGTGGGCCGGGGCAGAAGAACACGTCGTAGGCGTCGAATGCGCCGGTGCGGTAGGCCATGTTGATGCTGTTGAGCGAATGGAACGCATAGGTCGTCGTGGCCGTCTTCGGTCGCTTGATGTGGAACGTGTCGAGGTCAGGCATCGTCGTGAAGAACACAGGGCTGTCGATCTTCGGGAAGAGCGCACCGATCGAGTCCGCAATGACGTAGACCGACATCCCCGCCGGAGGGTTGGCGACCCTCGGATCGTCGGGATCAGACGTGATGTACACGACGGGCAGGTCATGGTCGCTGAGGACAGCGGTGACGTACGGTCCGAGCTGGTTCCATGTGTAGTCGTCCTCGGCATACACGATGATCGGCCGATCGGCCAGGGGAAGGGCGAGCAGGCTCTGGGCAGCCTCACGTTCGCGCATCTGATTCTTGATCTGCGAAAAGAACTTCGCCATGGGACCTCCGCTACCGGTCGTGCATCGTGCCCGATGATACGAGTGTCCGAACCATCGGTCTCAGTCGAGCGAGTCGACCAGCGCCCGAATGCGCTCGGCCGACAACGACCGCGGATTGCCCGAGAGACGCTGTGTGTTGACCGATTCGGCGATTCGACGACGCGCATCGGGAGACCCTGCACCAACCGCGGACAGCGAGACGGGGAGTCCAAGCGAGTCCACGAAGGATTCGATCGCTGCACGGGCGTCAGAGGGGTCAGATGTGTCGAACAGTGACATCACGGTCTCGATCCTCGATCGGACGTATGCCACACCGCGGGGATCGGCACAGTCTTCCTCGGTCACCCCCGCGTTGTACTCGAGCACGGCTCCGAGCGTCATGGCAACCGCGTTGCCGTGGGCAACCCCGAAGTCGCTCGTGAGGGTGTACGACAGGGCGTGTGGTGCGGTCGTGGTGGTGATGTCGATGGCGTGACCTGCGAGGTGGGCCGCTTCGCTCATCTCGAGGCGTGAGGCGTCGTCGGGGCTATGGACCGCTCTCGCAAGATTGGCAACGGCGAGCTGCATCGCCACCTCGGCATACTCGGTCGACTCGTCGGT
>CAZDIQ010000102.1:4101-6864 GCA_964505525.1 uncultured Acidimicrobiaceae bacterium
AGGACGATGTCCCGTGGGGTGCGTTCCTGGGGTGCCAACGCCGTGACGCTCTTGGCAAGGTCGATGACTGACCCTCCGCCGACGGCAATGACGAGATCCGGTGCGACCCGTCGATACACGTCACACGCCTCGTCGATCGCTTCGATCGTGGGATTCGGTTCGACGTTGCTGATCCGCGCTGTCTTGTGCGAGCGGACCGTGGCGTCGATGACGGACGAGGCACCCGACGAGACATAGGAGTTCCCACCGGTGAACAAGAGGATGGATTCCGGGGCGAGGTCGGTCACGATCTGATCAAGGCGGTTCAGATCCCCGACCCTGGCGTGGCGTTTCACGATGGTCGCAGGAACGCCATGAGCGCGCGCTTGTTGTCCGCAGGCGTCGATTTCGGTCGTCCGAGGTCGTCTCGTGCCCCTGCCCGGACCTCGATTTCGAGAAGCGCGGGACCGGGTGTCTGGGACAACCGGTCGAGTTCGATCCGAACCTCATCGGCTGTGCGGGCAGTCGCCGCATGCCGATATCCGGCGGCGAGCGCCAATTCGGGAATCGAGACACGATCGGTCGGCGTCGGCTGGCCACCCACGGAGTCGTGGACGTGGTTGTTGAGGACGACATGCTTGAAATGTGGTGAGGCGTGCTCGGCGATCACAGCGGTTGCACCGAGGTGCATGAGGAGCGCACCATCACCGTCAAGTACCCAGACATCGCGGTCATCCGTCGAAAGGTCGATCCCAAGGGCGATCTGGGAGGCCAGACCCATGCCCCCGACGGTGAGGAAATCCATGTTGCCTGCGGTTCCGACTCCGACCCGGTGTTCGTACAGCTCTCGTGACGTCTTCCCGGTTGTTGCCACGACGACGCTCGTGTCCGGGAGGGCATCTGCGATCATCGCAACAGCATCCTCACGTGACAGGGGCTCACCCCGGTCCGTCGGGCCTTGCGACTTGTACGGGCCGAACGTGTCGGCTTGCACGACGATTGCCCGTGGTTGCTCATGGGTGAGAGCCTGCTCCACCGTCGATGCGATCTGCTCGGCTGCGGACTCAGCGTCCTGCGACAGGACGATGTGCGGAATACCAGCGCCATCGAGGAGGTCCATCGTGGCCTTGCCCTGTTTGACATGTTGCGGTTCGTCCGACGTCCCGGGCTCGCCTCGCCACCCGATGACGAGCACCATCGGGATCCCGTACACATCGGGGCTTGCCAACGAAATGAGCGGGTTGAGCGCGTTCCCCAGCCCGGAATTCTGCATGTAGACCACCGCAGGCTTCCCCGTGGCGAGGTAGTGACCGGTCGCCATCGCAACGGCACCGCCCTCGTTCGCAGCGATCACATGGTTCCCCGACGGCACGGTGTCAGCGACATAGGCGCAGAAGTTCTTGAGGAGCGAGTCGGGTACGCCGGTCCAGAATTCCACACCGGCGGATGTGAACGCATCGAATGCGAGCGACGGCTCGAGCACGTCAGCTGCCGCCGTCGATGAGGGTCAGGATCTCGCGGATGGACATGAGGTCTGCCTCGGCTTCCAACCCACGGTGGTGTTCAAGGATGGACAGTGCCGTCTTCTGCATCGCCGGATAGGCCGCACGGAGCAGTTGGTTCGCATAGATGACCACCTGGAACCCGTGTTCCTGGAGTTCTTTCTCGGTGACCTGCGAGTATGCCGATGGCACGGCGATCAACGGGACAGGGGATCCGGTCGACCGGAACGCCTCGGCGAACTCGAACAGTTGGGACGGGTCGTTGTCCTTGTGGTGACACATGATGCTGTCGGCACCGGCTTCGACATAGAGCTTCGCCCTTGCACTGGCATCGGCGACATCCTTGCCGAGGATCAGCGATTCGATGCGAGCGATGATGGCAAAGTCGTCTGTCACCTGGGCCTCCTTGCCGGCCCGGATCTTTGCAGCGAAGGACTCCGGATCATCCTGGGTCTGGTCGACGTCGGTGCCGAAGAGCGAGTTCTTCTTGAGTCCGACCTTGTCCTCGATGATCACCGCGCTCACGCCGAGACGCTCAAGGGTCTTCACCTGGAAGACGAAGTGTTCGGGGATCCCGCCCGAGTCGCCGTCGAGGATGATGGGCTTTGTCGTGACTTCGAGGATGTCCTGGATCGTCAGCGTCCGGGATGTCAGGTCGACATACTCGATATCGGGGCGTCCCTTCGCCGTCGAGTCGGTGAGACTCGAGATCCACATGGCGTCGAATTCCTCGGTGATCCCGTCGTGTTGGAACGAGGTGTGCTCTGCGATGAGACCGGTGAGCCCGTTGTGCGTCTCGATGACGCGGACCATCGGCTTTGCGTCGAGGAGTCGACGGAACCGCTTGAGACGGACCTGGGGTGTCGTCCCGACCTCCTTCAACGCCCGGTTCAGGTTCGTCGACGAGATTCCAGCCGTGTATTCGGGCTCGATGAGCGTGCCGCCCCATTCGGCGAGCACGTCGACCACGGCTTGCCGCGTTGCCTGCTGGGGTCCCGTACGCCAGTCGTCCCCGTGTACGACGAAGTCGGGTCGGTACTCCTTGAGGTTCGGAACGTAGTCGAGCGTCGTTTGCGGAACCACCCTGTCGACTCCCTTGAGGGCGCTCACCACGGCGAATCGGTCGTCGTAGGTCATGTAGGGGAGCCGCTTGTAGCTGGCGATCGCCTCATCCGTGAGGAGCCCGACCGTGACATCGCCGAGTTCGCTGGCAACTTTGAGGATGTTGAGATGCCCCGGATGTATGAGATCCGCACTCATGGCGACGTAGACGGTTGGCATG
>CAZDIQ010000103.1:0-6777 GCA_964505525.1 uncultured Acidimicrobiaceae bacterium
CACAATGCACGGGCGCGGGCTCTGCGGAGCTTGCAGGACGTTCTCGATCTGCCCGTTTCACCGCTTCGCATCGAGTGCTACGACATATCGACGATCCAGGGTCGTCACACCGTTGCATCGATGGTCGTGTTCGAGGACGGTTTGCCGAAACGGAACCAGTACCGACGTTTCAAGATCCGCACGATCGACGGCCAGGACGACTTTGCCTCGATGGAGGAGGTCATCCGTCGTCGGTTCACCGCGTACCTCGCCGAGCGAAGACTGCCGGTGGAGGAACAGGGACGGTTTTCCTACCCACCCGGTCTGGTGGTGATCGACGGGGGCAAGGGTCAGCTCGGCAGGGCGGTGAAGGTGCTCGATGATCTCGGCCTCGACATACCTGTCGTCGGTCTCGCAAAGAAGCTCGAAGAGGTGTTCGTCCCGAACAGATCGGACCCGATCGTGATCGACAGGGGCGAGGAATCCCTCTACCTGCTCCAGCGTGTACGTGACGAAGCCCACCGGTTCGCCATCACCTATCATCGTCAGCTGCGAGCACGGTCGATGGTCGACTCGATATTGGATGATGTGGCCGGCATCGGACCCGGTCGCAAGAAGGCTCTCATCCGACACTTCGGTTCGGTCAAGAAGATGCGTGCTGCGACCCATGACGAACTGGCCGACGTGATACCCGATAGTGTGGCAACAGCACTCTACGAAGCGCTGCATGAAGAACGGAGCGACGGATGAGCGATCCCGCCAGCGGCCCGAGCGTCGTCATAATCACCGGTCTTTCGGGAGCGGGCAGATCGAACGCGGCGGACGTTCTCGAGGACATCGGGTACTTCGTCGTCGACAACCTGCCGATGGAGATGATCCCGGAACTCGTCGGTCGCCTCGGTGCGAGCGAGGGCGGTCGGCGCCGGATAGCTGCCGTCGCAGACACGCGGTCCGGCATGAGCGCTGAGGCGCTTGAGCGAACCCTTGTGGATCTCAGACGAGCGGGCCTCCCCACGACTGTGCTCTTTCTCGATGCCGACAGCAGGGCGCTCGCGAGACGGTTCGAGGAGACCCGCAGACCACACCCCGTCGAGAACGGATCCCTCGAGGAGTCCATTGCGAGGGAACGGGCAGCATTCGAAGGAGTGAGGGCAGCATCGGATGTCATCATCGATACGTCCGATCTGAGCGTTCACGATCTCAGGGGCAGGCTCAGGGACGCCTTCGAGGATGCCGAGACGCACCACACCATGCGCGTCGATGTCACCAGTTTCGGATTCAAACGGGGTCCGCTGCGCGTGGTTGACATCATGTTTGACGTCCGCTTCCTCCCGAACCCGTTCTGGGTACCCGAACTCCGTGATCTGACCGGCCTCGACGAGCCGGTGCGGGACTACGTGTTCAGCCATCCCGAAGCGGGGGAGTTCCTCGCCAAGGTCAACGACATGCTCGACTTCTTGATCCCCCTCTACGTCGCGGAAGGCAAGTCGTATCTCACCATCGGGGTCGGCTGCACCGGTGGTCAACATCGCAGTGTTGCCCTTTCGCAGGCGATCGGCAGCCACCTGATGCAAGGGGGAGTCTCGACCTCGGTGCATCACCGTGAGTTGCCGGACGCATGACCTTCGAAGGGCCATCCCCGCAGGTGCTCCTCCGCGAGATGGACCTGTCCTCGGATGGCCCCTATGTCGTTGCCATCGGTGGCGGTTTCGGGCTGTCCAAGGCGCTGAAGGCGGCTCTCAACTACGCGCGACGAGTGGACGCCGTCGTGTCGGTGGCCGACGACGGCGGCTCGAGCGGTCGACTTGCGGACCTCGAGATTCCTTCGCCCGGCGACATTCGCAAGTGTCTGCTCGCCCTCACACCCGATGAATCCATTTGGAACCGCATGTTCGAATACCGGTTCGAAGGAGCCGATGTTGCAGGCCATTCGCTCGGCAATCTCATACTCGCCGCGCTCTCTGACATCGAGGGGGATTTCGAGCTTGCGCTCCTGCGCGCCGAACAACTCCTCAACACGTCGGGATCGGTCATCCCTGTGTCAGCCCGCAGTCTGACCCTCACGGCGGAGTCCGGAGACACGAGGTTGGAGGGCCAGGTGACGATCAGCAAGCATCGGGGACGAATCGAATCGATCGACGTGCTCCCGGCGAGTGCCGCCGCGAATCCGCGTGCCATCTGGGCGATCGAGGCGGCGGACCAGATCCTGATCGGACCCGGCAGTCTGATGACGTCGACGATCGCCGCGCTGAGGGTTCCCGGGATCACCGAGGCGGTGAATCGGTCGAAGGCACAGTTGGTGTACGTTGCGAACCTGATCACGCAGGATGGGGAAACCCTCGGAATGGACGGAATCGACCATCTCGACGCCCTCCTGCGGCTGACCGGTCTGCGCCCACCCGGTGCTATCGTCGCCCATGAACACGCAATAGAGGTTTCCCCACCACTTCAACCGGTTACGTTCGATGCGGACATCCTCGCAACGTTCGGTGCCGACTTGAAGACGGCGGATCTGGTAGACGAATCCGAACCGTGGCCGAGCCACGACACAGACAAACTCGGTCGGGTTCTCGGGGTGATTTCACGATGACGCTCAGGAGCCAAGCATGAAGGTAGCCATCAACGGTTTCGGCAGGATCGGAAGAAACTTCTTCCGGGCAGCCAAGGGGGGATCGATCGCAACCGATCTCAGAAGGGCACTCTCCGGGGTCGACCTCACCGATTCGGAGTCACTCGCCTCGGCGTGGCGCGGTGTCATCGGTGCTACGGAATCGATCGACATCGTCGCAGTCAACGACCTCGGCGACGTCGGGATGAACGCACACCTCCTCAAGTACGACACGGTGCACGGCACCTATCCGGGGAAGGTCGAGGTTGTCGACGGTGACATCGTTGTTGACGGCGATCGGTTCAAGGTCTTCGCCGAGCGCAACCCCGAGGCGCTCCCGTGGGGTGACCTCGGCGTCGACGTTGTAATCGAGTCGACCGGTGTGTTCACAAAGCACGAGCAGGCTTCGATGCACCTCACCGCGGGTGCGAAGTACGTCGTCGTGTCTGCACCGATGGGTGACCCTGACGTATCGATCGTCCTCGGCGTGAACGACGACGCACTCGATGTGGACAAGCATCGCGTGATCTCGAATGCGTCATGTACGACCAACTGCCTGGCGCCGATGGCCAAGATCGTCAACGACTCCTTCGGGCTGGAAAGAGGCATGTTCACCACCGTGCACGCCTATACGAACGACCAGAGTCTCTCCGATGTCCTCCACAAGGATCCGAGGAGGGCGCGGGCCGCTGCGCAGAACATCATCCCGACGTCGACGGGTGCTGCTTCAGCGGTCGGCAAGGTCCTGCCTGCCCTCGATGGGAAGCTGGCGGGAACCGCATTGCGTGTGCCTGTTCCCGATGGTTCGATCACCGACCTTGTCGCGGTGGTGTCAGCCCCGATCACCGTCGATTCGGTCAATGCGGCGTTCAAGGCGGCGGCCGATGGACCCCTCAAGGGCATCGTGCGATACACAGAGGACGAGATCGTGTCCTCTGACATCATCGGTGATCCGCACTCGGTCATTCTGGACGCTGCTTCGACACTGGTTTCCGGCAACACGCTCAAGGTGTTCGGTTGGTATGACAACGAATGGGGCTACTCGAGTCGGCTCGTCGATCTCTGTCGAAAACTTGCCTGAGACGTTTCCGACGCTCGACACGGTCGATGTGTCGGGATCCACGGTCCTTGTACGCGCCGACCTGAACGTTCCGCTCGACGGGACCGAGGTCGCCGACGACTTCCGTATCCGTGCCAGTCTGCCGACGATCGCCGAACTTCGTGACCGCGCCTCGCGGGTGATCGTCATGAGTCACCTGGGGCGTCCGAAGGCGGTCGAACCCGCTTTCTCGATGGCACCGGTCGCCGAGCGTCTCCAGGACCTCGTGGAACGTCAGGTCATACTCGCACCCGGGGTCGTCGGTGATGCCGTGCGCGAGGTGATCAACGACGCGCCGTCTTCGGCCATCGTCATGCTGGAGAACACGAGATTCGAACCTGGTGAATCATCGAATGATCCCGCTCTCGCGGAAGCCATGGCGAGCCTGGCAGATGTCTTCGTGAACGACGCCTTCGGCACCGCGCACCGTTCGCATGCATCGAATGTCGGGGTGGCCGAGCGTCTGCCTTCGGCCGCAGGACGACTCATGGAATCCGAATTGAAGGCGTTCGACAGACTCCTCACGCAGGAGGCTCACCCGTATGTCGTCGTCATGGGCGGCGCAAAGATCTCCGACAAACTCAAGGTCATCGAGCATCTGCTTCCCAAGGTGGATCTGATGCTGATCGGCGGGGGCATGTGCTTCACCCTTCTGCAAGCAGCGGGGCTGTCCATCGGAGATTCGCTTGTCGAGGAAGACATGCTCGACGTCGTCGGCGATCTGCTCAGGTCGGAACACGGGGACAAGATCGTCCTGCCGACCGACATCGTCGCGGCACGTGGATTTGCACAGGACGCCGAACACGTCACCGTTGCCGTGTCGGCGATTCCTGATGGATGGATGGGGCTCGACATCGGTCCCACCACGGCCGAGCATTTCGGGGTAGCCACAAGGCACGCCGAGGCCGTGTTCTGGAACGGGCCCATGGGAGTCTTCGAGTGGGAGGCGTTCCGCGGCGGTACCGAGACCGTGGCTCGCGCCGTGGCGGAGAGCAACGGGTACACGGTGGTGGGCGGTGGGGACTCCGTCGCTGCGATACGTATGCTCGGTGTCGAGAATGAGATAACCCATGTATCGAGCGGTGGTGGCGCAGGACTTGCCATGCTCGAAGGATCACCCCTCCCGGGTGTCGATGCCCTTCACAAGGAGTAACCGATGAGCCGGAAGAACTTGATGGCGGGGAACTGGAAGATGAACGCCAACCATCTGGAAGCGATCCAGATGGTCCAGAAGCTGAGCTATCGGCTCGATCTGCCCGACTACCAACGGGTCGAGGTTGTCGTGTGTCCACCGTTCACGTCGCTCCGTTCGACGCAGACCGTGATCGAGACCGACCACCTCCCGATCAAGCTCGGCGCCCAGAACGTCGACTGGCATGACAGTGGTGCGTTCACCGGCGAGGTGTCGCCACCCATGCTCGCAAAACTCGGAGTCCGGTATGTGATCGTCGGTCATTCGGAGAGGCGGCAGATCTTCGGCGAGACGGACGAGATCGTGAGCAAGAAGATCGGAGCGGTCTTCAATGCCGGGATGGTTCCGATCCTGTGCGTCGGCGAAACCGAGGAGGAGCGAGAGGCGGGGGAGGCGGAATCGAAGGTGACCTCCCAGGTCACCGCAGGGCTATCCGGGCTCGGATCCGATCGCGTCAGCGAGCTGGTGATCGCGTACGAACCGATTTGGGCGATCGGTACCGGTCGAACCGCAAGCGCTGACGATGCCGGGGCGATGTGTGGGCTCGTCCGGTCCACCGTCCGTTCCGTCGTCCCTTCTGCCGCCGAGGAGGTACGGGTTCTCTACGGTGGCTCGGTGAATCCGGGCAACATCGCAGGACTCATGGCGAAGGCGGACATCGACGGTGGGCTTGTCGGCGGAGCGTCGCTCGACCCTGATTCCTTCGCATCGGTCGTGCGGTACTGGGTGTGACCCCGTGAGCGACTACCGGCTCGTGTGCGACTTTGATGTCATCCGCCGGATCGGCTGGTCCAACGATGAACTCGGTCTGCACATCGACGACGTGTTCGAGCGTCTTCGGCAGAGTGCCGAGGTGCGCTCCATCGAATCGGAGGCCGATCTCGACAGCGGTCGTACCTCGTTGATCGTCGGTCTTCGGTCGTGGGAACCGAACCGGGTGCTCCACGGCAAGACGGTCGTTTCGGTGGCGATCCGTTCAGCGGGCGCCCGCCACGAGGGCATCTTGTCCGTCACGGAGGAGGCGCAGCTCTTCGGCAGCAAGTCCGGCTCGTGGTCGGCGCTGCGGGGTGCGACGTGGCGACTGCGACGGAGCGAGATCGAACATCCTGCGGACGAGTGATTGAGCAGAGCGCGATTATGGTGGGCACATGACCGAACATGAACTTGTCCTGCTGCGCCATGGCCAGAGCGAGTGGAATCTCACGAACGTCTTCACGGGCTGGACCGATGTCCCACTCACCGAACAGGGCAAGGTCGAGGCACGCGAAGCGGGACGTCTGATGGCGGATGCCTCCCTTGAATTCGACATCGTGTACACCTCGCTCCTCAGTCGGGCGATCGAAACGGCCAACATCGCGTTGGATACGATGGACCTCGGATGGCTCCCGGTGAAGCGGCATTGGCGTCTCAACGAGCGTCACTATGGCGACCTCCAAGGGCGCAACAAGAAGGAGACAGCCGATCTTCACGGTCTTGACCAGGTGGCGAAGTGGCGACGGTCATACGACATACCTCCGCCGCCACTCGAGCGGTCCGATCCGAGACACCCTGCCCAAGACCGCAGGTACGCGGATCTCGCCCCGGAACTTGTCCCCGCGACCGAATGCCTCGCCGATGTCGTGGCCCGGATGCTTCCGTATTGGTACGACCAGATCGTCCCCGACATCTTCGAAGGTCGCACGGTGCTCGTCGTCGCTCACGGGAACAGTCTTCGTGCCCTCGTGAAGCATCTCGAAGGCGTCAGCGACGAGGACATCGCCGAGCTCAACATCCCGACCGGGATACCGCTGCACTACCGACTCGACGAGAGCCTCAAGGTCCTCTCGGTCGCGTACCTCGGCGACGCATCCGCCGCGAAAGCCGCCGCCGAAGCGGTCGCCAAACAAGCCGGCGCCTGAA
>CAZDIQ010000104.1:0-6700 GCA_964505525.1 uncultured Acidimicrobiaceae bacterium
GCCAAGGCGATCGTCCGCGGAGCGTCGTTCGACAACAACGTCATCTGCGTCGACGAGAAAACGACGATTGTCGTCGACACCGTTGCGGACCGCCTCGTGCAACACATGGTGGCCGCAGGGTCGTATCGCCTCAAGGAACACGAACTCAAACGGCTCGAGCGGGTCATCTTCAAGGAACTCGGTGCCCCGAACAAACCGGGGGTGATCGACGGGCGGTTCATCGGCAAGGACGCCGCAGTCATCCTCAATGAGATCGGTGTCTCCGTACCGCCCGAGACGAGGCTTGTCATCGCCGAGGTGCCGGTCGAGCACAGCTTGGTGTGGACCGAACAGATGATGCCGGTCATGCCTGTGGTCAGGGTCAAGGACGTCGACACGGCCATCGACCTCGCGGTCAGGTCGGAACACGGATTCCGCCACACGGCATCGATCCACTCGACGAACGTCGATGCGATCACCCGCATGGCCAAGGCGATGAACTGCTCGATATTCGTCGCCAACGGTTCGAACGTCGCCGGACTCGGTTCCGAAGGCGAGGGCTACACGAGTTTCTCGATCGCCAGCCCGACCGGTGAAGGACTGACACGACCCCGCACGTTCTCAAGGGAGCGCCGTGTCTCAGTGGTCGGAGCCCTCCGAATTGTCTGACACCACACGCAGCTCGCCCGCGGTCTCGCTCTGGGAGTTCGGATCCATCGCGGAGGGAGTCCTCGTCGCCGATCTGATCGCCAAGGGTGCGCCGGTCGATGCCATCACGACCGGAACCGTCCAGCCGGGCAAGTATCTCGTTCTGGTCGCAGGGGACACGGCTTCGGTCGTCGTTGCGAACGACATCGTTGCGGGTGCTGGGGCGACGACGTTGCTCGACCACATGTTCCTTGCCGATATCGCACCGGCGGTGGCGTCGGCGTTGGTGAGCGACGACATCACGGTCAGGGTCGATGCAGAGGCGGTCGGTGTCGTCGAGACGATCGCTGTTGCCGCGGCGATCGACGCCGCCGATGCTGCGGTCAAGGACGCCGATGTCGCTCTCGCTTGCCTTCGGTTGGCAGACGGGCTCGGCGGCAAGGCGTTCTTCGTCGTGGACGGGTCGCTCGGCGAGGTGGCATCGAGCGTGGCTGCTGCCACGGACCGGGCCGGCGACCGCATTGTCGGATCGGTCGTGATCCCGCAGCTGACCGACGAGATCCGTTCCGATCTCGTCGTGTCCTCGAGATTCGCCGACACCATCATCTCGAGGTTGGCGAGATGAAACTCGGGAGGGTGCGCGGATCGGTCGTTGCCACCGTGAAGGACCCCGGCATGGTCGGGATGAAACTTCTTGTGGTCCAGCCGGTCCGCGACGACGGCACGAACGACGGTGATTGCGTCGTGGCGGCAGATGCGGTCCATCAATCGGGAACCGGTGACCTCGTGTACTTCGTCGCCTCGCGTGAGGCTGCCGAGGCCATGGAGCCTCGGTTCGTACCCGTCGACCACGCCATCGTCGGCATCGTCGACGCTGTGGACGTGAACCGATGAAGGTGGGTCAGGTCGTCGGGACCGTCACCTCGACGGTGAATCACGAGTTCTTCGACGGTCAAAGGCTCTTGATCTGCGACCTCGTCGACGGTGACAAGGCGACGGGCGACTACCTCATCTGCACCGACCTCGTTGACGCCGGTCACGGTGACTCGGTGTTGATCCTCGACGAAGGGACGTCGGCCCGCCAGATGCACGGTGTCGTTACCGGGCCGATCCGATCGGTCGTTGTCGGCATCATCGACGATGTCCACGAAGTTCCCACGAACTAACGCTTCCCGGTTGTAGCCTCCCCGCATCATGCCGAAACGACTTCTTGTTCTTGTCATCGCCCTCGTGTTTGTCATCGCCGCATGTTCCGGTGGTGGGAAGCAGGCGTCGTCCTGCGAGGAGATCGCGACCCAGACCGTCGACCTCATCCAGGAGCTGATCGACGAGGTCGACTCCGAATTCGAGTCGATGGGTCTCGAGGAGTTCATCGAGAACGGTGACAGCCTTCCATCGATCGAATCGTTCCGAAAGCAGTCGGACGCCATCGAAGCCAGATCCAACGAGCTCGGTTGCACGACGGAAGAAATCACCGCCCGAGTCGCTGCTGAGGTCGGAAACCTCACGGCCAGGACACAGCTCGGTGAGTTCGTGATCACCCTTCTGATCAGGGGCAATCTGTAGGAGGGAATTCCCTCACAGTTCGGTGGCTGCCGCTTCGTCGATCAGCCATCTGACCTCCCCCCGGCACCTGATGTGTGCCACCGGGACATCGAGACCTTTCGACACCTCAGAGATCATCCGCGCCTTGCCCTCACCGGTCGCAACGATGAGGATGAGATCGGCCGTCGCAATCAGGGGGTAGGTGGCAGTGAGCCGCCACGAGTCGAGCTGTTCCACCCAGTTGGCGACGTAGTTGCGGTCCGACACCGTGAGCGCATCCGTTCCCGGGAACAACGACGCCGAGTGACCGTCGGGCCCCACACCGAGCATCGTGATGGACGGGATCTCGCCACCGAATCCATGTTCCTCCAGCAGGGCTCCGAAACGAGCGGCGGATTCGCTCGGATCGTCGAGCGTGGTGTCGGGGGCGAGGAATCGGACACCCGTTGGTTCGACGAGCGTTCGGCGTGCCATGCGTTGGTTGCTGGCATCGTCGTAGGGACCGACCCAGCGCTCATCGGTCATCCAGGCGGTGACGTTGCTCCAGTCGATGTCGCGCCGTGTCAATTCCTCGTGGATCGACGGTGGACCCGACCCTCCAGACAGTCCGAGATGGACGACCGACGACGTGCGGATGAAGTTTTCCACTTCGTCGGCCGCCTCGGTGGCGACGGCCACAGGGTCCTTCAGGACGTTCACGTGCATGTCGGGGACTGTAGATGGCTCATCGACGGAGCGGTCGGCCGGACAGGCAAGGTAGCGTGGCGGCATGGCACGCACCCTGTCGATCAAGACCCCGCTCGGTGAGGTATCGGGGTCGGTCCTGATTCCGGAGAACCCTCGTCCGACAGGGATACTCCTTGCGCACGGTGCCGGAGCAGGACGCGAGCACCCGTGGATGCTCGCCATGCAATCGAGGTTGGCCGACGCAGGATTCCCGACCATGACGTTCAACTACCTGTACACCGAGGAGGGTCGAAAGGCGCCTGATCGTCTCCCGAAGTTGATCCCGGTCCACGCGGCTGCGGCTGAACGGCTCGCCGGGCATGTCGACGAGGTGATCCTCGCAGGCAAGTCCATGGGTGGAAGGGTCGGTGGACATGTCGCTGCTGAGGGAGCGTTCGACCCTGCCGGTCTCGTCTTCCTCGGCTATCCACTGGTCGCCATGGGCAAGACCGAACCCAGGGATGTGTCACATCTCATGGGACTTTCCACACCGATGCTCTTCGTCTCAGGGTCGCGCGATCCGATGGGTCCGAACGATCTTGTCGAGTCGGTCGCTGATCGTGTCCCATCCGGGCGGTTCGTGCAGATCGAAGGCGGTGATCACTCGTTCGCACCGCTCAAGAGCAGCGGTCGAACCCTCGACGACACATTGGATCAGGCGACGCGGACGATCGTCGAGTGGTGGGAAGCCGGTTGAGTCACTCGGCCGGTTCGACGTACGAACCCGATACGACTCGTCCGCTGATCGTCCGAAGATGCCAGATGCTGCCCTTGGCCCATTCGATCGGTCCGTCCATCGGGACGCCTTCGGCGAACAGGCGTCCGACCAGACCTGAGATCACGTCACCGTGCGAGCACAGCACGGCTGCCTCCTGCTGCAATTCGTGGATGAGTGCGACCGTCCGGTTCGGATGGGTCCCCTCGGTGAGGGCGATTTCCCGCTCGACGGGTATGCCGATCGTGTCGGATGTCTCCTGGACCGTCTGGACGCACCGGTCGAGATGTGAGGAGCCGATCCGCGTCACGGGGTGACCGAGAAGGAAGTTGCGGATTGCCCTGCGCTGTCGCTTGCCTCGGGCGTCGATGCCGCGGTGGTCATCCTCAGGATCGGACTTGTCCCGCACACCCGCTGACGCATGCCGGACGAGATGGATCGACCCTGCCGACCGATCGAGGACCATGTCGTTGGCACGGTCGAGGACGGTCTTGTCGTTGCTGTATTGCAGGATGTCGTTCGCCTCGTCGAAGGTCGCCCACCGGATCTCGTCGACCTCGGAGTTCTTCTTGAATTTGGCCTTCTTCTTGGGAGTCGTCAGCCACCAACGGACCACCTTCGGGTTCCCCGCCGCCGTGAGATAACCGACGGTTCCGACGGGACGTGGCTTCTTGCCGCGGATCCCGGTTTCCTCCTCGGTCTCGCGGATGGCTGCATCGAGGAAGGTCTCGCGCCTGTTGAGTTTCCCTTTGGGCAGCGACCAGTCCTTGTACCTGGGTCGGTGGACGACGAGGTATCTCGGTTCATCACCATCGAGGTCCGCAACGACGGAGCCGGCCGCCCAGATCGAGCGTTTCGGCGGCCTCTCTGCAGGAATCACGTGGTCGAGCCCTGAAGCGGTTCGACCTGGGAGCGCTCAAGCGCAAGTTCACGGAGGACCGAGTGGGTGTCGAACCCCTCGACCGTGGGGACCTTCGTCCACGTGGCGTCGTTGAGTTCCCACGCCAGTGCATCGTCGCGCATGGCGACGTCGAGGATCTGGTCGATGCGTTCGATCAGGGCTTCGTCCGTGACGCGGATCAGGGCCTCGACCCTGCCGTTGAGGTTGCGAGTCATCAGATCCGCCGAACCGATGAGGTGTTCGGTCGGATTCCCTTCCGAGCCACCGAACCGGTAGATGCGACTGTGTTCGAGGAATCTTCCGATGATCGATCGCACCGTGATCGTCTCCGAAAGACCGGGTACGCCTGCGCGGATCGAGCAGTTGCCTCGCACGATCAGGTCGATCCGGCAACCGGTGGCAGCAGCGTCGTAGAGCTCGTCGATGATCTCGGTGTCGACGAGGTGATTAAATTTCCACATGATCCGACCGTCGGGTCCGAGGGCGCCCTGCGCCCTGATGCGGTCCACGATGCCCGAGCGCAACGTGTGCGGAGCGACCAGGAGTCTCCTGTAGTTCGTCGGTCTGGCATGGCCGGTGAGAAGGTTGAAGAGCTCGGACAAATCGGCACCGACATCGGGGTCCGCCGTGAAGAGGGCCAGATCCTCATAGAGGCGAGCGGTCTTGGGGTTGTAGTTGCCGGTTCCGATGTGGGAGTACCTGCGGATGCCGCCAGCCTCCTTCCTCACGACGAGGAGCACCTTCGAGTGGGTCTTCAACCCCGACACGCCGTACACGACGTGGACGCCAGCCGCTTCAAGCATCTTCGCCCAGTTGATGTTCGCCGCCTCGTCGAAGCGCGCCTTCAGCTCGACGAGGACGACCACTTCCTTGCCAGCCTCGGCCGCGGCCATCAGGGTCCGTACGATCGCTTCTTCACCGCCGATCGCCGGGTCATCTGCCATCGACGTGCGATACAGCGTCTGTTTGATTGCGAGGACGTTCTTGTCGAGGGCAGCCTGGGAGAGGAACGTCGCCGTCGACGTGGCGAAGGATTCGTACGGGTAGTGGACAAGGATGTCGCGGTTGCGGATCTCGGCGAACATGTCGGGGGAGCGGCCCTCGACCTCTGCCAGCCTCGCCTGGGTGACCGGCTTCCATGGTTCTTCCTTGAGGTCCCGACGCGACAGGCCATACAACTGCCACAGACCGGCGAGCCCGAGGGGCGCTTCGCGGACGTACACCGAGCTCGAATCGAGCTGGAGACCGGTGAGAAGCATCGTCAGAACACCTTCGGACGCACCCGACTCGACTTCGAGCCTGACCGCCTGTGCGGCCCGCTGGCGGTACCTGAGGACGGACTCCATGGCCGCGAGCAGATCATCTGCCTCGTCTTCCTCGACTGCGATGTCCGCCGACCTCGTGACCCTGAATGTCGACCATGCAAGGATCTCGTACCCGCCGAACAGCCTCGACAGGTGGGCGGCGATGATCTGTTCGATGGGGATGTATCGATCGCCGGATTCGAGGCGGATGAATCGGTCGACATTCGGCGGGATCTTCACCCGTGCAAACTGGGTTGCCCCTTCGTCGTCCCGTATGAGGACGGCGATGTTGAGCGAAAGGTTGGAGATGTACGGGAACGGGTGCGATGGATCGACGGCGAGGGGGGTGAGGACCGGGAAGACCTGATCCTCGAAGACCTCGTCGACGTACTGACGGTCGGACTCGTTGAGGTCGGTGAGCGACTCGATGGTGATGCCCGCCTCATCAAGGTCAGGGATCAACTCCTTGGTGAACAGGCTGTCGATGCGTGCCTGTAGGTCTGCCACCCGAACGTTGATTGCTGCGAGTTGCTCGTGGGGCGACAGACCGTCGGGTGACGACAACGACACATCGTTGCGAGCCTGCTCGACAAGCCCAGCGACACGGACCTGGAAGAACTCATCAAGGTTGGAAGAAACGATTGCGACGAACTTGACCCGTTCGAGCAGCGGGAGCTCCGGCATCTCGGCCAGATGGAACACCCGCTCCTGGAAGTCCAGCAACGAAATCTCGCGGTTCAAGTACCGCGACGGGTCATGACCTTCGATTGGAATCATGCCGGGATGCTAGCGCCCCTCCGCCAATCCCCGAATATTGCCGACCCAGGGGTGTCTCCGCGTACCCTGGGTTCTGCGGGTACATAAATGTGGGTCCCCAGCCCA
>CAZDIQ010000105.1:0-6470 GCA_964505525.1 uncultured Acidimicrobiaceae bacterium
ATCACCGGGGTTGCCGAAGAAGAACGACTTGATGTCGCCTTCGACGTCCCTGATGGTCCACATCCCGGTTGTTGGGTCGACCAGCCCGAACGAATCACCGCGTGGTGCGCATTGGACGTTCGAGACCGTGGAGCCCACTGCATTGGTTGCAATGACCTGGACACAGCGCTCATGCCCTGGGAGATTCGGAACCGAGCTCGACGTCGATCCGGCAGGCAGCGCTGCACCGACGTTGGCGAATGTTTCGCCTGCGGTCTTGGCCGACTGGACCTGGTAGGACGTCTCGGTCGCAACGTCGGCCCATCTGACGTTGATCGCATTGCCCGTGAGCGCGATGTCTATCGAGATCACAGGTGCCGCGGGTGCCGTCGGGGTCGTGACGCACGCCACGTTCGAGTAGTAGTTGCCCGTGACCCGTTCGGCATAGACACGGCTACACACGGTCTGACCAGGGGTCGTCGTGATGGACGAGGTCGTAATATCGGCTCCGATCGGGCCTCCGTGGGCTGAGAATGGCCCGCCCGCGCTGGATGCGGTCTCGACCTGGTAGCCGATCTCCTCAGGAACGTTCGTCCACGACAAGCCGATCGACAGTCCGTTGGCCGCAGGCGTTGCGGTCAGGATCGGCGTCGAGCTGTCGACCACAATGACGGTCCTGGTGACTTCTATGGCCGCGTTGCCCGAGTGGTCTGACACGTTGTATCTGACCACGTAGGTGCCCGGGGTATCGATATCGAGGTCCGAGTCATCGACATCCACCTCGTGCGCCAGGCCCTCGTCGACGTTGTCGTACGCAATGAAGCCCGGGTCGACCCAAGGCGAACCCTGGGGGGTGTACTGCGGGTTGGGACCATCCAGTTCGATAACCGGCGGCGTGTCGTCCCTGACCGTGACGGTACGCACTTCGATTGCCTCGTTTCCTGCCGCGTCCGTCACGCTGTAGGTGACCACGTAGTCGCCTGGTGCCTCGACGTCGATCGCCGAGGCATCGATGAGGATGTCGTCGGTGAGGTCTCCGTCGACGTCGTCCCACGCAGTGGCACCTTGTTCAACGTATGGCCCGTGTTCGGGGACTTCCTGAGGGTCGGGACCCAGGAGGGTGATGACCGGAGCTGTGTCATCGGTGACGATGACAGTACGAGTCACTTCGATCGCCTCGTTTCCTGCTGCGTCGGACACGTTGTAGGTGACCACATAGGTTCCTGGTGTGTCGACGTCGAGGTCCGACGTATCGATGTCGATGTCGTCGGTGAGATCTTCGTCGACGTCGTCCCACGCAGTGGCACCTTGTTCAACGTATGGCCCGTGCTCAGCGATCACCTGTGGGTTGTCACCCAACAGGGTGATGACCGGCGGAGTGTCATCCGTGACCGTGACGGTACGGGTGACCTCGATCGCCTCGTTGCCTGCTGCGTCTGACACGTTGTAGGTGACGACGTAGGTTCCTGGTGTGTCGACGTCGAGGTCTGAGGAGTCGACGACGACGGCACCGGTGAGATCACCGTCTACGGCGTCATCTGCCTCATAGCCTGGGTCGACCCATGGCCCGTGTTCGGCGATCACCTGTGGGTTGTCACCCAACAGGGTGATCACGGGGGCAGTCTGGTCAAGGACGGTCACCGTACGGGTCACCGTTTGGGTGTTCCCAGCGGCATCGGTCACGCTGTAGACGACGCCGTAGTCGCCAGGCGTGTCAACGTCGACCGCCGAAGCATCGATGTCGATGGCATCGGTGAGGTCGCCATCCACGGCGTCCAGCGCTGTGGCACCTTCTTCAATGTACGGCCCGTGCTCGGGCACTTCCTGTGGGTTGTCGCCCAGGAGCGTGATGACGGGAGCGGCACCGTCCACAGTCACCGGTGCTGACGTCACGGGTACGGACGAGTCCGTCCCGTCGTTGGCCGTAGCCTGCGCTGTGACCTCGTCTCCGTCGACAACCAGACCTGTGAGGTTGAGTGTCGAACCGGTTACGCCATCGACGACGACGTCGTTGATGAACCATGCGTACGTGTATGTCACGCTGTCACCGTCGGCATCCGTGAATGCGGGTGTCGCCGTGAGGACCTGGGTGAGCCCGGGGTTGTCCGGCGTGACCACGACGCTCGTCACGACTGGTGCCGTGTTGAACGGCGTCGCACATGCGGGACCGGCTGTGGTGGATGGACCACCCACACCGACCGCGGTCAGCTGGAAGCAGTATTCGACATTGTGTGTTGCGCCGGTCAAATCGAAACTCGTCGTGTCCGCGGCGAACGGGGATCCGGTGACCGGGCCATAGGCTCCGCCATCGATCGAGACCTCGAGTTCGTACGAGGTCTCGTCAGCAACGTCGTCCCACGTCACGTCGATCGTGGTCTTGCCCGTTGCTGTTGCGTCGAGGTTGGCTGGCTGGTCAGGTGCGAACGGCGGCGTCTCACAAACCGGAGTCGAGAACCCCGAGTTACCCGCACCGTTGAATGCCTCGATTCGGTAGCAATACTCAGTGCCTGCTGTCAGACCCGTTGCGTCGAACGAAGCCGTGTCTGCCGCAAGCGGTGAACCAACAACGGCGGCATAGGCACCGCCACCGACGGAAACCTCAAGGTTGTACCCGTTCTCATTCGGGGTGTCGTCCCATGTCACATCGAGTTCGGTACCCGAAACCACGCTGACAGCGAGGCCCGTGGGCACGACGGGATCTGCGTCGTATTCACGGATCATCGCAACCGACGGGGCGTACCCCACGGCCGAAGACGTCGGTGCGTATCGGTTCGTGATGATCTTGAATGTTCCGTCGTCACCCGGGGCGATATCGATCCACCGAGCGACGTTGCCTTCAATGGAGTTCCAAGCTTCGAACCGGACTTGCGTCGCGGATACGACGACGGTGGAGCCACCAGAGTCCTGCGTTGCGGAGTCCGCTCCCGAAATGGTCATGGTTGACCAATCGCCGCCGAGGAGGCCCGTGGCGGAGGAGAGAACAACCTCGTACCGACGGGTCGGGTCGAGACCTGCGAACGTGACGTCGAACTGGTCGGAGGCACTGTTGAGTTGGTACACACCCGTTTTGTCGACGATGTTGTTGAATGTCGTTGCGGCACGACCACCCAAGAAGCCAGGAATCAGGAACACGGAATCGCTTCCTGTGACACTGGCCATCTCGATGCGGGCAGTGGCACCGGTCGCGTCGCCTGTCGTGCGGTCGGCGAGAGCGAGTGCCCCAGAGTCCCATGGAGTGTTGTTCGGTTGCGCGGGGATCTCGAGGACGTTCGCTGCGTTGGCGTCGCCAGCTTGCGAACGAAGATCAACGTAGGAGGTCCAGTTGATCGCAGCGGTGACCTCGGCGGCAGCGGCTGGGGCTGCTGAGGCTACGAGGACGACGGCTGATGCTGCGAGACACGCCGCGACGAGCATTGAGATGAATCGACGGATGCCTGACTTTCCGAATGGTGCGCCGAACGGTGCTGATCCTGCGAACTGGTGGTTCATGGTGGTTTCCTACCTCTTGGTTGATTCTTCGTAGCGTCGCGATGCGTTCGCTCCCCGTTGTTGTATCGACCGACCACGGGGTTCCTTGACACGATTTGTGAAGCGGTTGCCCGCTCCGATGACGTGTGGACGCACCCGCAATGGTCGGTTATCCAGCCCGACAGCCCGATGTACCATGCCGTGCAGGTAGAGCACACGAGGAGGCGACCGATGACACAGGGCGAGGACCGATCCGACGTTGTGGTTGTCCGAGATGATCCCGACAACAAGCGCTATGTCGTCGAAGTCGACGGTGAGCTTGCCGGTTTCGCCGACTATCGGATACGGGGTGACCGACAGTCGTTCGTCCACACCGAGGTCTTCCCCGAGTTCGGCGGGCGTGGCCTCGGTTCGCAGTTGGCTCGGGGAGCGCTCGACGATGTTCGGTCGTTGGGGCGTGTCATCGCCCCGCACTGTCCTTTCATCGCCGCCTACATCAAGCGTCACCCGGAGTACAACGAGTTCGTCGATCTCAAGGTCCTCGAAGCATCGCTTGCGCGCACTAGCGGGGACTGACGCATTCCACGTTGCGTGCTTGGCTCTCCGCCGCTTCAGATAGAGTCAGACGTATGAAGGTGCTTCTCGTGTCCACATACGAACTGGGGCGGCAACCCGTTCACGTCGCCAGTCCTGCCGCCGCGCTCGAGAAGGGTGGTCACGAGGTCAAAGCCCGCGACCTCGCTGTCGAGTCCTGGGATCCGTCGCTCGTGGACTGGGCGGACGTCGTTGCCATCTCGACACCGATGCACACCGCAATGCGCCTCGCCATCGACGTGGCCGACCAGGTCAAACAGCAGCGACCGGATCTGCCCGTCGCCACGTACGGTCTCTACGCGGGCATGGCATCGCCGGGGGAGTCAGCGCCGTTCGATCGGGCGATCGTCGGGGAGTACGAATCGGAGCTCGTCCATTGGGTCTCGGGTACGTCAGACGAACAGCCGGTCACCATCCACTTGGGACGTGGCGGATTCACGAGACCCGACAGGAGCATGCTTCCCGCCCTTTCCAACTATGCGCACTTGGCGGTCGATGGCGAGCGGCGTCTCGTCGGTGCCGTCGAGGCGTCCCACGGATGTGTGCACCTGTGCAGGCATTGCCCGATTCCTGCGGTGTACGACGGAAAGCTTCGGGTCGTCGACGTTGCGACCGTCTTGGCTGACATCGATCAGCAGGTCGAGGCGGGTGCCAGACACATCACGTTCGGGGATCCGGACTTCCTCAACGCACCGGCACACTCGCTCCGGATCATCCGGGCGATGCACGAACGCCACCCCGACGTGACCTTCGACTGCACCGTCAAGGTTGAGCACATCCTCGTGCACCGTGACCTCTGGGAAGAATTCGCAATGTCGGGCTGTCTCTTCGTCGTTTCCGCATTCGAGTCGATGAACGACGAGATTCTCGGTCTTCTGGACAAGGGTCATACGGCGGAGGAGGCAGCCCTTGCGGTACATCTGCTCCGCGACGTCGGTATCGATCTCCGACCGTCGTGGCTCCCGTTCACGCCGTGGACGACGCGAGACGACGTCGATGCGATATTCAGGTTCATCTCAAGCCACGACCTGATCGAATCGACCGATCCCGTCCAGTTGGGGATACGGCTTCTCATCCCTGCCGGTTCCCTTGTCCTCGGTATCGACGGGATGGATCGGTACCTCGGCCCGTATGACGACCGGGCACTGTCATACCGGTGGGAGAGTCCCGATTCCGAGATGGACGAGCTGTCGGCACGTTTGATGGCCATCGCCGAGACCGGCGCCAGTCGGGGCGTACCCGTGTCGGAGACCTTCATGCAACAGTGGATCGCTGTCGTCGAAGGGTCCGATCTGCCGGAGCCGGTTGCCGTCGCGAACGGCGCGAGTCGGGAGAGACCGCAGTTGACGGAGTCGTGGTTCTGCTGTGCGGAACCGACGGCCAATCAGTTGGGTTCGCTCGACATCGGTCGTTGACGGGCGGTCCGAAACGGTTGCTAGGCCTGGACGCGGGGTCCGAGCTCGTCTGCCGTGCCTCTGCCCGACCAGCGGCTGCGCTCGGCCTCGAGGTCAAGACGCTCGATGGGTGCGGCGTTGGCGAATTCGCCCCACGACGACTGAGGCAGCATCCACATCACCTCGAACTCGTTCCCGTCGGGATCCGCTGCGTAGAGGCTCTTCGTCGCTCCATGTGAGGATTCACCGGTGAGTGCACCGGCTTCGAGAAGGCGCGCCCGTACGTCGATGAGCTGGTCGATCGTGTCGACCTGCCACGCCAGGTGATACAAACCGGTCATACCCCGTTGTGGGCGCGGAGCCGATTCACCGAGACCGAACAAACCGAGGTCGTGGTGGTTGTCCGAATCGTCCGCCTTCAGGAACGCTGCGTTGGCTCTCGGTTCCCGTACGACGATGTCGAAACCGAGGACATCCGTGTAGAAGCTGACGCTTCGTTCGATGTCGGTGACGAACAGGACCGCGTGGTTCAATCTTCTGATACCGGTCATGAGCCCTCCTCGGGTGCTTGGACGATCTGTGTCTGTGTGGTCCTTGTGGCGAGCTCACCGTCGTCTCTGACGCCATCGGTCTCGACGACGATCATGGTCCGCCCGACGTGGACCGGACGGCTCGTGAATGTCACGCCCTGTTCTCGGACCGCCCTCAGGAAGTTGGTCTTGGATTCGACGGTTGAGGTCGTTGCACCCGCCGGCATGTTGAGGAACGCGCACAGTGCTCCGACGGTATCGGCAACGGCCATGAGGAACCCGCCATGGAGTGCGTTCCCGACGGTGCAATGCTCGGCCTTCCATTCCACCGAACCGACAACCGCTTCAGGCGTGCCCGACAGGATGACGATCCCGAGCCGCTCAGCAAACGGCATGCTCGCATGAGCCATTGCGGTGAGTTGCTCGCTGGGGCCGGACATCACGTGATTCTATGGGACGAAAACTTCGGCGTCGACGGTCACACCGTGGATGATGGATGATGGAT
>CAZDIQ010000106.1:0-6370 GCA_964505525.1 uncultured Acidimicrobiaceae bacterium
CGGTTGTTGATGGGGCCGTCGGCGGCGCGCACCTCGGCGACCTCGTCGAGCCGGTTCTCGGTGACGACCTCGCCCGAATGACGGACATTGGTGAGCACCATGGTCCCGAAGTCGACCAGGCTCGCCCTGATCTCTTCGAGCTCGTCGTCGTAGTGGTGACGAAGCTCGGTTTCGTAGTTGTTGTGGGTCGTGTCGACCATGGGAATCACCCAAACCTTCCGGTGATGTAGTCCTCCGTCTCCTGCTGCTGTGGGGACGTGAAGATCTTGGCTGTCTCAGTGAATTCGACCAGTCGGCCTGTGCGACGCCCCTCGTTCACATCAACGGAGAAGAAAGCGGTGCGGTCCGAGACCCTGGCCGCCTGCTGCATGTTGTGGGTGACGATGATGATCGTGTAGTCCTGTTTGAGTTCGAACATGAGATCCTCGATGCGCAGGGTGGCGATTGGGTCAAGCGCCGACGCCGGTTCGTCCATCAATAGGACATCAGGGGACGTCGCGATCGCCCTGGCGATGCACAGGCGTTGCTGCTGACCACCCGACAGGGCATACGCGCTGTCCGCGAGCTTGTCCTTGACTTCATCCCAGAGTGCGGCTCGATTCAGGGATTCCTCGACGAGGTCGTCCATGTTGCCCTTGAACCCCGCGATCTTCGGACCGAACGCGATGTTTTTGTATATCGATTTCGGGAACGGGTTCGGCTTCTGGAACACCATCCCGATGTGGCGTCTTACCTCGACAGGGTCGACCCCTGGTGCATAGAGATCAACGCCGTGATAGGCGATCTTGCCTTCGATCCGTGCAGAAGAGATGAGATCGTTCATCCGGTTGATCGATCGGAGCACGGTTGACTTGCCGCATCCCGACGGGCCGATGAAGGCAGTGATCTCCTTCTCACGGATCGGAACGGTGACCTGGTCGACGGCGTGGAAGTCGCCATAGAACACGTCGACGTTCTCCAACTCGATGATGACCTTGTTGGCATCATCGGGGGTTCCACCCGTGACCCTCGGGCGGTCCTTTCGTTCCTTGAGGACCGTCTCGATCGCGGTTTCTTCTTCTTGCAGGTCGACTTCAGTACCGGACACGACATCGATGCTATCTGGCATGGTTCACCATTTCTTCTCCGTTCGATTTCTGAGCCAGATCGCTGCCCCATTCAGGATGAACAGAACCGCAAGAAGCACAACGATCGCTGCAGGGGCAAGGGTTTCGGCAAATTCGGGCTGTGTCTGGCGGGACCACGAGAACACGACGACGGGCAGCGCCGTGTATGCGCCGGTCAGCTGGTCGAAGAACGAGGCATCCCCTGGAGGTGCGAAGTACCCCGTTGCAACGCCGATGACAAGCAGCGGAGCTGTTTCGCCGATGGCGCGGGCGAGTGTGAGCACCGTGCCGGTGAGGATCCCCGGAAGGGCGACCGGCAGGACATGGGAGCGGATGACCTCCCACTTGGTCGCCCCGACCCCGAACCCCGCCTCGCGGATCGCATCAGGAACCGCTCTGATCGCCTCACTCGATGTAATGATCACAATCGGAAGGACCAATGCGGACATGGTGATCCCCGCAGCAATGACGTTCTTTCCGTCGGTCGTTCCTCCGAGCCCGATCATGCGGACCAACGGAACGAACATCGCGAGACCCAAGAGCCCGTAGACGATCGAAGGCACGCCGGCGAGATTCCGTACGGTCGTGTCGAGGAATCTGTTGAAGCGGTTGGCGGCTGCGTACTCCTCCAGATAGATGGCTGCCGAGATTCCGATCGGGAAGGCGAGCAGGACAACGATGAAGGCGATGATCAGCGATCCGACGATGCCCGTGAAGACGCCCGCGGTCGCGGGGTTGAGGCTGAGTCCGTCAGTGACGAACGACAGACCACGTTCCTGGAACGTCGGCCACGCACTGATGAAGATGTCCGCGAGAAGCACGAACAGGATGACGAGTGTCGTCAGGAGGAGGAAGAGCAGCAGGACGGTGAACGCCAGCGACTTCCATTGGAACCGTGACCGCTGGATGGCCTTCGCGACGTCGGCCGATGTCGCCTCGCTCCTGGTCTTGAGTCCGCTGGTCATCAGTACTGCTCCCTGAAGCGGCGGACGAATCGGTTGCTGAGGCTGTTGAGGACAAGGGTGATGAGGAACAGGAGAAGTCCGACAAAGAACAGGCTCTGGAACGCAAGCCCTTCGCCGGCCACCTGATCGGACCCGGTAGCGAGCGAAGCGATTGCCGCCGTCATGGTCTGACCGGGATCGAGTGGGTTCCATGTCCTCAATGCGCCGCCGACGGCACCGGCAGCCATGAACACGATCATGGTCTCGCCGATGGCACGTGACAGCGCAAGAATCATCGAAGCGACGATGCCGGACAGTGCAGCGGGGAACACGACCCTGCGCACGGTGGTTGCCCGATCCGCGCCGATTCCGTACGAAGCCTCACGGAGTTCATAGGGGACTGCCCGCATGGCATCCTCTGAAACCGCAGCGATCAGGGGGGTGATGAGGACGCCGACGCCGAGACCGGCGGCCATCATCGTGAATGGCTTTGCCGACGAGAAGATCCGGTTCACGATCTCGGGGCTTATGAAGGTCAGGGCCCAGAATCCGAGTACGACCGACGGAATGCCGGCGAGAACCTCGATCGTGGGCTTGAGCCAACTTCTGGCACGCGGGCTTGCATATTCGGATAGGTATGACGCAGTACCAAGACCGAGGGGGATCGCCACGATCATGCCGATGCCGGCGATGATCGTGGTTGCGATGATGAGGGTCGGGATGTCGTAGAGACCGCGGCGGGGGAACCAGCCGACAGTGAAGAGTTGTGACAGTTCGACCTGTGACAAGAATGTCCAGGCCTCACCTGCGAGCGAGACGATGATCGCGACGCTGATCGCGATGGACACGAAACCGGCGAGTATGAACAGTGCCTTGACGCGTCGCTCGCGGTTGCGACGCTTCTGGTCGCCCGCGAGGTCCTCGAGTGTCAGTGTTTGTGCCATGTTGCTTTCAGCGTAGTGAGTGGCTGTGAGCCGGGGGCTGGCTTGAACAACCCCCGGCCCACGACGGCCGACTTAGTAGCTCTGGGCTCCGGTCGTCCGGTTGTCCCAGATGGCCCTCACCGGTGCGTAGTCGTCGAGACGGACGTATCCGGCTTGGTCGATCGATGCCAGTCCCTCGTCCGACAGGTAGAAGTCCACATACGCCGTGAGGGCGGGTGAAGCTTCAGCCTTGGCCTTGTTCACATAGATGAACAGTGGGCGTGCAATCGGGTAGGTACCGTCTGCGATCGACTCGGGCGTCGGAGCGACGCAGCCGTCGCCACCATCGACCTCAAGGGCAGCGACGGTGTCCTCGTTGGCGACGTAGAACGCATAGCCGACCCAGCCGAGTGACGTGTCGGACCCTGAGATCCCAGCGATGATGATGTTGTCGTTCGCCGAAGCGGTGTAGTCGGGCCTGGACGCTGCTTCCTCGCCGCGGTCCCCAGCGATCGGAGCAAGCACGATCTCCACGAAGGAGTCATAGGTGCCCGATTCCTCGCCTGGTGCCGTTACGACAAGATCCGCATCCGGGTAGGGGGCATTCGTGCCTTCGAGTTCACCAGCGAGATCGTTGGCATCAGACCACTTCGAGAAGCCGATCGATTCCGGACCCACAAGGGCGTACAGGTCGGTGAAGCTCACGCAGCTCACCTCGGTGTTGTTGACGGACGTGAGGACGGACAGACCGTCGATGGCGAAGCGGAGTTCGATGAACTCGATTCCCGCGGCCGTGCAGGTTTCTGCCTCTGACTCCCTGATAGCACGCGATGCATCGGAGATGTCCGTCTCGCCTGCGCAGAACTTCGCGAACCCGTCACCGGTACCGGGACCGTCAACGGAGATACCAACCTCACCGTGTTGAGCTCGGAATGCCTCTGCGTTGAGGGCTGATACTGGTTCAACCGTGGAAGACCCAGAAATCGCGATCGATCCGGTCAACGATTCGCCTCCACCGCTCGTGGTGGTCGTGTCGCCTGCCGGGGCTGCGCTCGTCGAAGTCGTATCTCCGGAGGCAGCTGTCGATGTCGTCGTGTCGTTGGAGGACGAGCTGCAAGCCGCGGCGAGCAGCGCAACGGCTGCAAGCAGGACGGCAAGTCGTGTCATCTTGTTCATTCGATTCCTTCCTAGTGGACCCCGAACCCGCGTGGATACCCACAGCAGGTTCAAGCTTCGACGGCAAGATACGAAGCCAAGGTGAAGCGAAACCGTCCCGATGGTGAACTGGAAGTGAACTCTCAGGATTTGCCGTGAACCCCGGTTCTGCGTCGATTCCGGTTCCTATCCTTGCCGCATGACAGGTGTCCTCGTCGCCATGGCAATGGGAGTCGCTGCTGCGTCGATCGTTGTCGCAACGGTTGCCCTGCGTCGTGCGAGCCATCTCAGACGTACCCTCAATTCTGTTGCGGCCGCGGCGGGGGTATCGGGCGACGGTGCCGAGCTCGTCAAGGCCGTTCGCACGACCGCGACCACGGCCAGGGAGTCGACGCAGGTCGCGGCGGCGTATCTCGCTGCGATCGAAGGAGCACCGACCGGCATCGTGGTGTTGTCGTCAGGGGGTTCGGTCGTCTTCGCCAACAAGGCCGCTGAGCGGTACATCGATGACACCGGTGACTGGGCGATTCTGCAAACCAGGGTGTCGAGTATCGCGCGGCAGGCGTTGGTGTCGATGGAACCTGAACAAGTCGAGGTGGACATGCACGACCCGGCGAGGGTTGTGCTGCTGCTCACCGCTGTTCCGATCCCTGGTGATGTCGGTTCACCGATGGCCGTGACCGTGTATGTGGAAGATCTGTCGGCCCGTCGACGGGTCGACGCCATGCGGTCGGACTTCGTGACCAACGCAAGTCACGAACTCAAGACCCCCATAGGAGCGTTGTCGCTGCTTGCCGAGACTCTGGCCTTCACCGACGACGAGGTGAAACGCGCCATCCTCGCGGAGCAGTTGTCACTCGAAGCTGCGCGTATGACGAAGGTCGTGGAGGACATCCTCACGCTGGCGAGAACCGAGTCGATGACAGCGGAGTATGTGCCGGTCGACATCGTTGGAGTGGTGGACCACGTTGCGGACGGATTGTCGTCGCTCGCCGCTTCCCAAGGGATCGCGCTGACGCGTGGGGAGATGACCGATGCCGTTGTCAATGGCGACGCGGTGGAGCTTTCATCGGCGGTGCGAAACCTGCTGCTGAACGCGATCACGTACACCGCGGTCAAGGGTGTGGACGGTGTCGTCACCTATGCAACGTATGTGAAGGACCACAGTGTCTACATCGAGGTCAACGACACCGGCATCGGGTTTCCGAAGAAGTATGAGCGTCGGATCTTCGAGCGATTCTTCAGGGTCGATCAAGCACGTGGTCGCCAATCCGGTGGCACCGGACTCGGGTTGTCGATCGTGAAGAACGTGGCCGTCGCACACGGAGGGACGGTGTTCGCCACGTCTGAGGTGGGCGTGGGAAGCGTATTCACGATGTGCCTTCCCGTTATGGCGGAGAGAATCCCATGAAAGTGCTGATCGTCGAGGACGAGGTCGCCTACGTCGAAGCGCTGAAGATCGCCCTTGATGCCGAGGGAATCGACACGGTTGCCGCGCTCGATGGGCGCGAGGCGATCAAGGCGGCGAGGGCAGACCGCTACGACGCAGTGCTCCTCGACCTCATGCTTCCGTCGGTCGGCGGGCTCGATGTTCTGCGATCGATCAGGGAGACGTCACAGGTTCCTGTGATCGTCGTGTCGGCGAAGGATTCCGAGGCCGACGTGGTCTCGGCGCTCGAACTCGGTGCGGACGACTACCTCACCAAACCGTATTCGGTGAGAGAACTCCTTGCTCGCATCCATGCCGTCGTGCGTCGTGCGACACAGTTCGACGAGTCGGAGGTCTGGACGGTCGGCAACCTCGAGCTCGACGCAAGCAACTACCAGATGATCGTGGCGAACGAGGTCTTCGACCTACCCCGGAAGGAGTTCGAGGTGATGGCGCTCCTGGTGGAGCAATCCGGTCGGATCGTCACGCGCGATCGGATCCTCGAGGAGGTCTGGGGTATGAACTGGGGCGACACGAAGAGTCTCGATCAACACATCCGCAGGCTGCGCCGAAAACTCGAATCCGACGACACCGCGCCCCAAATCACCACGATCCGAGGAGTCGGCTACCGCCTGGAAGAGACCTAAGGAACACGTTCCGCTTTCCGAATGTGTTCTCGCGTACCCTGGGTTCAGCGGGTACATATATGTACTCCCCAGCCCACAGAACGCGGGGTTTCGCGTACCCTGGGTTCTGCGGGTACATACATGTAGGTCCCCAGCCCACAGAATGACGGCTTCGTCGTGAATCCAG
>CAZDIQ010000107.1:0-2570 GCA_964505525.1 uncultured Acidimicrobiaceae bacterium
TGGCTTCTGTCACGAGCGGCGACAGTGTCGATGCAGACGTATCATGCCGCCGCCCTGTTCGGCTTCTTCCTCAGGATGGGATTCATAGCCATCTCCATGTTCGCTGTGGCTTGGATATTCGAGGTTGACCGTCGAGCGATGGGTTTGGCTGCGATCACCGCCTTCTTGGCATTGCTGGTACTTGAGTCACTGGCAGTGATCCGAGGAGAGAGAAAGGAATTGGAGTGGAGTTGATACTCGCCAGTGCAGAGTGCGACCCAGCTGTCGACATCATCTGTGCCCCGTCAGAAGTCAACGAGTTGTTCGAGTTCCGGCAGGCGATCTGGAACATCGGTGGTTTCCCGATCACTCGCACCGTCGTCCTCATTCTTCTGATAGCCGGTGTCGTGTCGGCCTTCCTGTTCTTCGGTTTGCGGAAGAAGGCGGTCATCCCGTCGAAGTTCCAAGCGATGACCGAAAGCGTCATAGCGTTCGTCAAGGACGGCATCGCCATCGACATCATCGGTCCCGAGGGCGCAAAGTACACCCCGTGGCTGCTTTCGATCTTCCTCTTCATCCTCATCGGGAACATCTACGAGGTCACACCTTTGATCAACTTCCCTGTGACATCGCGCATGGCGCTCCCAGCGATGCTGGCAGCCATCACCTGGGTCGTGTTCCTTGTAGCCGGGATCAGGCGGCAGGGTTTCGGGTACTTCACAGGCATCATCTGGCCGAAGAGTGTCCCGGTCGCTCTCAGGCCCCTGGTCGGTCTGATTGAGTTCTTCTCGACGCTCATCATCCGTCCACTCACGCTTGCGGTGCGACTCTTCGCCAACCTCGTCGCAGGTCACCTGATGCTGACGCTGCTCCTCGTGTCGGGGTGGGTGTTCCTCTCGAGTATCGGGGACATCGGTCCGCGTGCGGGTATCGGCCTCGCGTGGTTCATCATGGGCCTCGGCATCTATGTATTCGAGATCGTGGTGATCATGCTCCAGGCATACATCTTCACGCTCTTGTCAGCTGTGTACGTTCAGTCGTCTCTCTATCCAGAGCACTAAGTAAGGAAGGACACACTTATGGAATTTGATGCACTCGCGGGAGGGCTCAAACTCATCGGGTACGGCCTTGCGGCTATCGGACCGGGTATCGGTATCGGTATCGTCGCTGGAAGCGCCATCGAGGCAATGGCTCGTCAGCCAGAAGCCGCCGGTGTTGCTCGGACCACGATGTTTCTCGGTATTGCATTCACTGAGGCGCTTGCCCTGATCGGCTTCGTTCTCTTCTTCATCGCTTAGGAGTAGGGCATGTTTATCGCATTGAACCTGATCCTCGCCGCCGAGGAGGGCGCCGAGGGCTCCAGTGGCATCGATCTGCTTCTGCCTGCCCCAGAGGAGCTCATCGCAGGGATCATCGCGTTTGTGATCATCTTCTTCGTTGTGTGGAAGTTCGCGCTTCCGACGTTCAAGGCGACCCTCGAGGCACGGCAGGAGGCCATCAAGGGCGAACTGAGCGCCGCTGAGAAGTCGAAGGAAGAAGCAGCATCGCTGCTTGAGGACTACCGCTCCCAGCTCGCAGGCGCAAAGGACGAAGCAGCCAAGATCGTCGCCGATGCACGGGACGCCGGTGAGGCCGTGAAGGCGGACATCATCAGCCGTGCGGAGGCCGAAGCCGAAAGCATCAAGGCCCGTGCCAACGACGACGTCGTTGCCGAGCGTGCCCGTGTGGCGGACGAGTTGAGGCGTCAGGTCGCCGACCTTTCGATCGACGTCGCCGAACGCGTCGTTGCATCGAGCATCGACGCGAACCAGCAACGTGAGCTCGTCGATCGATACATCGACGAACTCGGAGGGGTGCGGTAGGCACATGGCAACCGGTACCGCCCAGGAAAGCCACGTCGACAGCTATGCGGCGGCGCTTCTCGACATCGCGAAAGCAGAGAGCGATCCTGCAGCAGCGGTCGACGAGTTGTACCGCGCGGGGACGGGGCTGAGCACGAACGATGAGCTCATCGATGCGCTCGCCGACCCGCGGATTCCCGGTGAGCGCAAGCAGGGAATCGTCGACGACGTCCTTGGCGGACGCGCCTCGCGTGTAACGGTTGCGGCGATGTCGTTCATCGTTGCCGCCGGGCAGGCGAAGCGACTCGGAGACATCGCAGCGAGACTCGCCGAACTTTCGGCCGATGCCGAGGGTGAAGTCGTTGCCGAGGTCAGGACGGCGTTTGCGCTCGACGAAGGTCAGATCGACCGACTCAGGGTGGCGCTTGCATCAGCGACAGGGAAACGTATTCAGGTCAAGGTCGTTGTCGACCCCACCGTCATCGGTGGTGTGGTCGCCAAGGTCGGAGACACCGTGCTCGATGGATCGGTACAGCATCGATTCGCCGAGCTCCGAGAGCAATGGGGTTGAGGCACGATGGCTGAACTCACGTTCGACACCGAAGACATCACTGCAGCACTTCGGGCAAACCTCGAGGGTTGGTCACCAACCCTCGAATCAGAAACAATGGGATACGTGGCCTCCGTCGGCGACGGTGTCGCCAGGGTCGTCGGTCTCCCGACTGCCATGGCTTCCGAGCTGCTCGAGTT
>CAZDIQ010000107.1:2670-6351 GCA_964505525.1 uncultured Acidimicrobiaceae bacterium
GGTCTGAAGGCCATTGACGCCATGACACCGATCGGGCGCGGTCAGCGGCAGCTCATCATTGGCGACCGTCAGACGGGCAAGACCGCAATCGGTGTCGACACGATCCTTGCCCAGAAGGGCCAGGGCGTGAAATGCATCTACGTGGCGATCGGTCAGAAGAACTCGACGGTCGCAGGGGTGGTCTCGACGCTCGAAGAGGCTGGCGCCATGGAATACACGGTCGTCGTCAACGCTTCGGCAGGTGACTCTGCAGCTCTCCAGATGTACGCACCGTACGCCGGTTCGGCCATGGGCCAGCATTGGATGTACGAGGGTGGCGACGCACTGATCATCTTCGACGACCTCACCAAGCAGGCGATCGCGTACCGCGAGATTTCGCTCCTGCTCCGTCGTCCTCCCGGTCGTGAGGCGTACCCGGGCGATGTGTTCTACCTCCACAGTCGCCTCCTCGAGCGCTGTGCCCGTCTCAGTGATGAACTCGGGGGAGGGTCATTGACCGGTCTTCCGATCATCGAGACGAAGGCGAACGACGTTTCGGCGTACATCCCGACCAATGTGATCTCGATCACGGACGGACAGATCTTCCTCGAGACGGACCTGTTCTTCTCGGGAATTCGTCCCGCGATCAACGCCGGTATCTCGGTGTCACGTGTCGGTGGATCCGCCCAGATCAAGGCGATGCGAGGTGTGGCAGGTCCGCTGCGACTCAACCTGGCCCAGTTCCGCGAGCTCGAAGCGTTCGCGGAGTTCGGCTCAGAGCTCGATGCGGCATCGCTCGCACAGCTCGACCGTGGTCGCAGGGTCGTCGAGGTCCTCAAGCAGGGTCAGTACGACCCCGTGCCTGTCGAAGAGCAGGTGCTTGTGATCTTTGCGGTGACCCAGGGCCACATGGATGATGTCGAGCCTGCCGATATCCCCGTGTTCGAGAAGGGGATACGTGAGTTCGCACGTTCTCGGTATGGGGCGGTTCTTGCGTCCATTGCCGATACAGGGCAGCTTCCCGAGGAGGAGCTCGTCGCTCTCATCGACGCATACAAGTCAAGTGGCGAAGCCGCCCAAGCGGTTTCGGAGGGATAACGACCCGTGGCATCCGCTGAAGTCCGCCAGATCCGCCGACGCATCAAGAGCGTCGAATCCACGACGAAGATCACGCGTGCGATGGAGCTGATTGCTACGGCGCGGATCGGCAAGGCACAACAGCGTGTGGCCCAGGCCAAGCCGTACACCGAGAAGATGAACGACGTGATCCGCAACATTGGATCCGCAACCGGGTCGCTCAAGCACCCGTTGTTGGAGCAGCGCGAGATCAACACGGTCGGTGTGCTCATCGTGACGTCCGATCGTGGCCTCGCAGGCGGGTACAACTCGTCCGTCATCAGGCTGGCCGAACACCAGATCGCTCGCCACCAGGCAGTGGGTCGAGCCGTACGTATCTACACCGTCGGTGGCAAGGCACTGGCCTACTTCAGATATCGCAAGTACCAGATCACCCAGCAGTGGCTCGGGGTCACGGACACACCGACCTATGCCGATGCGCGGTCGATAGCGAACATCATCCTTGACGAGTACGCGACGGAGCGGGTCGACGCCGTTGAGGCATACACGACCGAGTACATCTCGGCGCTCACACAGACGGCCCATGAGTGGCCGGTACTCCCGATCACCCCACCGGAATCCGAAGATGGAGAAGTCGCCGTCCCGACGGGGTATGAGTTCGAGCCGTCGGCCGAAGAGATTCTCGATCGACTCCTGCCACGCTACCTCGAGGGTTCGGTGTTCGGCATGCTGCTCGAGGCATCAGCGTCCGAGCACGCCGCACGGCGTCGGGCGATGAAGGCAGCCACGGAGAACGCAGAAGAGTTGACACGCCTGCTCACCCGTGAGGCGAACCAGGCACGTCAGGCAGAGATCACAACAGAAATCAGCGAGATCGTCGGCGGCGCAGAGGCGCTGTCGAACGGTTAGTAGACAAGACACGGAGAGCAAGCACATGAGCGTCACAACACTCGCTTCCGGCCGCATCGTCAAGGTTGCCGGCCCTGTGATAGACGTCGAGTTCCCAGCAGATGCCCTGCCCGAGATCAACTTCGCCATCGAGGTCGACATCGAGGTCGAGGGTCAGAAGTCGACCGTCATCTGTGAGGTGGCCCAGCAGCTCGGTGGCGACAAGGTGCGTGCCGTTGCGCTCGCGCCTACCGACGGAGTCGTCCGCGGTGCGGAGGTGCGCAACACGGGCGGTCCGATCACGGTACCTGTCGGTGATCAGACGCTTGGTCATATCTTCAACGTGTGGGGCGATGCTCTTGATGCTCCGGATCTTGAATTCACCGGTGAGCGTTGGCCGATCCACCGTGAGCCGCCTGCGTTCGCCGATGTGGAACCGCAGAAGAAGGTGTTCGAGACAGGGATCAAGGCGATCGACCTCATCAGCCCGTATCTCGAGGGCGGGAAGATCGGTCTGTTCGGTGGTGCCGGTGTCGGCAAGACCGTGCTGATCCAGGAGATGATCAACCGTGTCGCGACCCAGCACGGTGGTGTCTCGGTGTTCGCCGGTGTCGGTGAACGCACCCGTGAGGGCAACGACCTGTTCCTCGAGATGCAGGACTCCGGTGTCATCGACAAGGCGGCACTGGTCTTCGGTCAGATGGACGAACCCCCCGGCGTGCGTCTACGCGTTGCACTTTCGGCGCTGACCATGGCCGAGTACTTCCGCGACGTGCAGCAGCAGGACGTGTTGTTGTTCATCGACAACATCTTCCGATTCACACAGGCGGGTTCCGAGGTGTCGACGCTTCTCGGACGTATGCCGTCGGCGGTGGGCTACCAGCCGACACTGTCGTCCGAGATGGGCGCCCTCCAGGAGCGGATCACGTCGCTGCGTGGACGGTCGATCACGTCGTTGCAGGCCATCTACGTCCCTGCAGATGACATCACCGACCCTGCACCGCACACGGCTTTCGCCCACCTCGATGCGACGACCGTGTTGTCCCGTCCTTTGACGGCCCTCGGTATCTATCCGGCCATCGACCCACTGGACTCGACGAGCCAGGCACTCGACCCCCAGATCGTCGGTGTCGAGCACTATGCAATTGCCTCACAGGTCCAGCTCGTGCTCCAGCGTTACAACGACCTCCAGGACATCATCGCCATCCTCGGTATGGACGAACTTTCCGAGGAGGATCGTCTGATCGTCAACAGGGCACGGCGGATCCAGCGATTCCTGTCCCAGCCGATGTTCGTGGCAGAGCAGTTCACCGGACAGCCCGGTGTCTTCACCCCGCTCGATGAGACGCTTGCATCGTTCAAGTCGATTCTCGAGGGTGAACTCGATCACCTCCCCGAGCAGGCGTTCTACATGGTCGGTGGAGCCGAAGAAGCGATTGCCAAGGCGAAGGACATCGAGGGTTCAGCCTGATGGCACGTTCTTTCCATGTCGACATCGTGACGCCGGAAGCGGTCGTGTGGTCAGGTGACGCCGAACTTGTCACTGCACGCACGACGGAGGGGGACATCGGTGTGCTCGCCGATCACCAACCGACCATGGCCGCCCTGGCCACGGGTGCGGTCAAGGTGGTCCACGGCGGGGGCATCACGATCGCGGGCATCCACGGTGGCTTCCTCCAGATCTTCCGCAATCAGGTCACGCTCCTCACGGACCGCGCCGAACTGACCGAGGGAACC
>CAZDIQ010000108.1:0-6315 GCA_964505525.1 uncultured Acidimicrobiaceae bacterium
GAATTGTCCTACTGGTGTGGTACGTTGTTTGTATTGTTTCAGGGAAGTGCGCCCTCCACCTCTCAGCACGCATCCTTCGTGGACACGGACGGCCCATTTTCTACAACTCAACAGCCGCAACACTTTTCAGCCCGAATACACCCGAAACTGTCCTACTGGTGTGCTACCGTTTCCCTACAGTGCAGGGAAGTGCGCCCTGGACACAAACTACTGGCACTCCCGCACGGCGGTTGAGTGCAGACGCGACAGAAAGTTGCGACCCGTAAATAGGCCTGGTCTGTAGCTGACCGCGCCTCCAAACACTCGGGCCGCTCTCGCGCGCCCAGAAAGGCAACCAATGACACCCATTGTGTATGCGCCAGAAATGGCGGAGATCCTGGGCAAGACACCCTCGGCCCTTCGCATGCAGCTGCAGCGTAACCCCGAGGCTTTGCCGCCGTCGTTCATGGTTGGCACCCGCCGCGCCTGGACCCGCGACGACATCAACAAGTGGATCGAGGATCAGAAAGCAGAACAGGCTCGCCGCGAGAACGCTGCGAAAGCGATCCGCGAAGCGCTCGAGAACCTGGAACGTCAGGGGGCTCAGCGTGAAGGCTGACGATTCGCGGGCCAGGCTGCTGCGTATCCACACAGCTGTCGTCGAGATCGAGCAGATCCTGCGAGACGCCCTCGAGGGCGACCACACACTCAGTGCGTTCACAGTCCAAGAGATCGCTGACAAGCTGTCCAGGGCGTCGAACGAGGCCCGTGTGGAGTTCGTGTCTACCAGGCCGCGGTACACGACCCGCCCTGAACGGTTCGGCGAATGAAACGACTACAGAAGCAGCGGGAAGCGTTGGGAGACAACGATAACGCGTCGTCGTGCACGGTTGAACGGAAGGCAGCCGCTGCCAACCAGCCGGTGTCTCGTCGGGTCCTCGAGATCCTCGAAACCGATGGCGGCTGGTTGACGGTTGATGGGATCATCGCGGACCACGAAACAAGATGGGGAGACCCGAACCGTAACTCGATGCGACGCTCACTCAGTCGCCTCACACGCCAAGGGCGGATCCTGGCACGCCCGATCCCTGGTCTCGATGCCTTCGACGGGCTCGGGGTGTTCGAGTACAAGGCCGCTGCCCGGGTCGAACCAGGCGACTTCCGTCATGTCGACAAGTGAACGCGAATCGATCGTGACACCGTGGGCCAGGTTGGTGGACACTCCCGACGACACCGAATGGCTGATCGACGGGCTCATCCCAGCCGGACACCAGACCCAGATCGTTGGCGCGACAGGGATCGGGAAATCGCTCCTCGCGTTGGGGATGGTGTTACACATCTGTGAAGGGTCGCCGTTCATGGCCCAACATCCGACACGGAAAGGCAAAGTGTTGTGGTTGGACTATGAGAACGGGGCCCGCCTGTTCAAGTTACGCCTGGCAGCCTACGGATACCCCATTCAGGACACCGTGTGGCTTCACGACAAGTTGCACTACTCCGAGTTCCCTGATCTCGCGAGCGTCGAAACCCAGGAGGCGTGTGACCGGCTGGAGTGGGAGATCGACACGCTGGGGATCGATCTCGTTGTGATCGACTCGTTCGCGAAAGCGTTCGACGGTGACGAGAACGACTCGCGGCAGTACCGCCAGTTCGGTGCCAAGTTCGGGAACATTGCGCGCAGCAAAGGTGTAGCGCTGTTGATCCTGGACAACCTGGGGAAGAACCCTGAGCGTGGTGGCCGCGGGTCGGGAGCGAAGAAGGACGACACCGACATCCAATGGTTGCTGCAGAGCACCGGCGACGACCTGTTCACGTTGACGCCCACCAAGGACCGCCTGGGTGTAGATCTTCAACAGGGGGCCTTCCGAAAGGTTGGGGGCCCTCCTCTCGAGTGGCGTCCTCAGAACTCTGGGGGCCTGTCACTTAAGGCTCGGGGGATCATCGAAAAGTGGGTGGCTTCTGAGGTAGTCAGGCCGCGAGTCATGCCTACCTCAGTGGAACACGCTCGGAAGGTAGGTCTCGTCGGGTCACAGAGGTACATGAATGAAGCTGTTAGATGGCTGAAAGTCAATGGTATCAACGACTTCACAGAGAATGAACAATGAGTCAGGCGGGGTGGTCATGCCGAGTCAGGCAAGTCACGGTGAAAAGAGTCATGTCACTGACACCCTATAGGGGTCAGGGACAGACTCACCGACCCCGAAACCGTTCACCGAGCCCGACACCCCCCACCCCCCAGGGGGCATGTGTCCCCCTTGACCGAATCGCCCCCAGGCCATAGCAGCCGCAAACTCGGTGTTCTTGAGTACAGGTCTGGGGAGTCATTTTGGGGTTGGTGTTGTTTTTTTCAGATCGTTTCGATGCTGTTTTCCTCAGCTATATGTCGATTTAGGAGTGAATGATGGATGATGAGTACGAGTTCCAGAAAGCCCTCGAGGGGTTGGAGGCACAGATGTTGCCGGTGCCACCAGCGTCGTTGACGGACGATCTCGGTGTGTACTGCTCAGCTGCGGGCCGCGATTTCGCTTACAAGCTTGCGGACACGTTCCAGGATGACCTGTTGAACGGGTTGCTGCGTGACGGGCAGCTCGCAATCGTGTATCGCATCCTGGATGGCGGCGGCAGGTTGGATCGGGTCACGTATCCGGTTGACAATGCCCCGTTCTCCGACCTGCAGCCCGATGTCGCCTCGTTTTTCGGGGTGATGGGTACCCAGTTCGCGGCCAAAGGTCTCGACGTTTTCTTCGACAGCGAGCTGGGCCCGAAGCTACGCGACGGTGATCTGCGGATCGTGTTCCGCTTCGACAACGGCAACGGTGTCCTCGAGGCGCACTACGAGTGACCCGAAAGTGTCGCATCGGTGGTGTAGACTCGGTGGTGCCTCCGCAAGAGAAGGCGGCCGGCTTGTACGCCCTGGAAAACGGGACATCAAGCGCCCCTTGCTTTTGGTCATGTTGAGCCCGGTTCCGCCCGGTAGACCTTTACTAACTGCTGCGTGGTGGAACATATGAAACCTGGCCCTCGCCTTACCCGAAGTTTCCTCACCGACTATTCGGTTGGTGGTGAACGCATCATTTCCGGTATCGCGGTCCCGTACGGCGAAACCGACCTGATCCGCGACTGGGACGGCGAGTTCCACGAACGGTGGGCGCCCGGTGCGTTTGCCCGGTCGATCGCTGAACGCGGCGACAAGATCCGCGATATCAAGGCCCTGTGGTCCCACGACCCGCAGGATCCACCGATCGGCACCATTCAACGGTTCGACGAGCAACCTGACGGTCTGCATGTCGAGATCCGTATCGCACCGACCGCCACCGGGGACGACCTGTTGACCCTGGTACGTGAGGGCGCCCTGGACGGTTTCTCGGTAGGGTTCCAACCAGTCGATGTCGCTTATGTCGGGCGTGATGCTGACAGCGGTCTCGAGGTCCGCGAGGTCCGTGAGGCGAAACTTCGAGAGATCTCTTTGGTCTCATTTCCAGCTTTATCGAAAGCCCGGGTTCTCGCTACCCGATCCTCCCAACCTCTCACGAAAGAGAACACCATGAACACACGCTACATCCCTGACTCTGACCTCCAGCAGCACTGGACTCGAGAAGATTTCGAAACGCTCGCGAAGCGTGACGCCCTGGTCGGTGACGACGGCATCGTCGCCGCAGCAGACGAGGCGAAGTACCTCGATCTCGATTTCGCTGTTGAACGAGCCGACAAAGTCGCAGCCGTCGCTCGAGCTGCTAAGGATCCGAAGAACAGCATCGAGCGGCAAGATCCGGTGACGAACCATCGTGACCTGATCGGTAACCCGTTCGCCACCTCCGGCTGGTCCGAAGGCACGACGAAGGAACGGGCCCGAGCTGCCGCTGCGATCGAACGCGGCATCAGAGATTCCGACTCGGCGGAGCAGGCGACGAAGGTGTTGCGCTCGATCGACGGGTCTGATGTTGCGGAGCATCTCATTTCGACGTCGGATCCGGACTATCAGAACGCGTTCCGCAAGTTCATGAAGGACCCTGATACTGGTTATCAGACGTTCACGGACGCTGAACGCAAGGCGTGGGGCCGGGTGAAGGAGATGAAGGAACGCTCCTCGCTCGTCCTTGCAGGCGCTGTTCTACCCGCACCGTTGGATCCGTCGGTTGTGTTGACGAACGCTGGCACGATCGACCCGGTGCGTCAGGTCGCCAGGGTTGAGCAGACGACGTCGAAGGACAAGAGGTTCATCACGTCGGCCGGTTCAACTGTCAGTTTCGACGACGAACTTGTTGAGGTGTCGGACGGCACCCCGACCCTTGCCGAGGTGACGATCCGGACGTGGGGTGCGAAAGGGTTCGTTCAGTCATCGATCGAAGCCGCGATGGATCAACCCGACTGGGATCAGGAAGTTGTGGCAATCCTGGGTGACGCCAAGCAACGGCTCGAGGGGACCAAGTGGATCTACGGGGCCGGCGACGGATCGAAAGAACCGCTCGGTTTGGCGGCCGCTATCTCGTCGGTCACATCCTCGGTTGTGTCCCCGACGACACCGGAACAGTTCAACCCGGCCACCGACATCCCCAAGACCCTGCTCGCGGTCCCTCCCAGGCACCGTGCACGGGCCAAATGGATGATGGAACTCTCCACGCTGCTCGCGGTCCACGCTCAGGAAACCGCCAACGGGTCGAAGATGTATCCCGATGCGTTCAAAGAGATCCTCGGGAAACAGGTATACGAGAACAGCAACATGTTCCCTGCGTCGGCGATCAACGCTTCCACCACCGACTCAACGGTTGAGGTGGCGTTCTGCGGTGACTTCTCGACGTTCGCGATCGTTGACCGTATCGGTATGACGATCGAGAAGGTCCCGCATCTGTTCAACGCCGCGAACAACCTGCCCGACGGTCGGAGCGGTTGGTATGCGTTCTGGCGTACAGGGTCCGGCCTGGTTGGCGAAGGCCTTGCCATGTTGAACATCCCGACCGAAGGCGCTTAGGTTTGGTGAAGGCTGGTTGATTCCTCCGGCTCTTCACCTACCGCGCCCTCAGTACCTGTCGCTCCCTTCCAGAGGGGGAGCGACAGACTGAGGGTCTCACAACCCCGATCTGCGGGGTCCAGGGACGAGCGAGAAGCGATTCTTTAACCCAGGGGGTCCACATGTACCAGACAGAAGGTGACAAATGGCTATAGGACGTTCTGTCCAGGACTTCCTGTTCCGGTTCATCGGCGACTCCGACAGTCTCGAAGCAGCCGCACGACGGTCCTCCAAAGCGCTCGGACAAACCGACAACGCCTCCAGCAAAGCGTCGAAGGGGTTCCTGAGCGTTAAGAACGCTGTCGCGGCTGCCGGTGCGTTCATCGCCGGATCGAAGATTGTCTCGTTCCTCGGGTCGGCGGTCGCGTCAGCGTCGGAGCTCGAGCAGTCTGTCGGTGGTGTCCAGTCCGTGTTCGGCGACGCCGCCGGCAAGGTCCTGGCGTACGGTGAGAACGCAGCCACCAGCCTCGGGTTGGCGAAGTCAGAGTTCAACAACCTCGCCCTGTTGACCGGGTCGTTATTGAAGAACATGGGTGTCGACATGGCCGACGCCACACAGAAAACATTCTCACTCACCGAACGGGCCTCAGATCTCGCCGCCACCTTCGGCGGACCTGTCTCGAGTGCTGTGGAGGCGATCAACAGTGCTTTGAAGGGTGAGAACAACCCGATCGAGAAGTACGGCATCAAACTCAGTGCTGCTGCCGTGGAAGCCAAAGTGTTGGCCACCAACACCGGTCTCCTGAAGAAGGACATCACCGACGCGCACAAGGCAGCGGCGATCTACGAGATCATCATGGAACAGTCCGCCGATGTCACCGGACAGTTCGCCAAGGAAGCCGACACGTTGGCGGGTGCCCAGGAACGGCTGAACGCGAAATGGAAAGACGCACAAGCTGAGCTGGGGAAGCAGCTGATCCCGATGATGCAGGAACTCACCGAAGCCATGATCCCTATGGCCGGCTGGGTAGCTGAGGCCACGGAATCGTTCGGTCTTGGAATCAAAGCGATCGGGAACCTGGGCGCCTCACTCGGATTCACCAACGACGCCATGTTCGAGCTCGACAGGATCCTCGGCAACGTCAACAACCGGTTCCGTGAAGGGGCATCGAACACGCAGGTCGCAGCCGAACTGATGGCCAACCTCGCTGCAAAGGGTGCGTTGACCGCCGAAGTACTCCAAGCGGTCCAGGACGCCACGCACGCCACTGCCGAAGAGATGATTGTCGCTTCCGAATATGTGAAAGAACACGCCGACGAGCTCGGTATCGCAGCCGAAAACACCGACCAGCTCACCACCGCCACCAACACGTACGCCCAAGAGCTAC
>CAZDIQ010000109.1:0-6312 GCA_964505525.1 uncultured Acidimicrobiaceae bacterium
AGCTGAAGGCTGAGAGCTGGATCGACTTCGTGGTCGCAGGCTCCCGCGCCCCCCTGCATCCTCGCTGACGCTCGTCTGCCGTCCCCCCTGAAGGGAGGACGCGATTTCGGGACTGTGAACTGTCAACTGAAAACTGAGAGCTGAAAGCTGAAAGCTGAGAGCTGAAAGCTCCTCTGAATCTCAGCTGCTTGCGGCTGCCGCTACTGCTGCCGCCACGGCGGCGTGGACTTCCAGGTTGAGGGCGTCGGGGAGGAGGCGGTCCTCGGGTGTCGCATGGGCGATGGCGAATGCGGCGGCGCGTTTCATGTCTCGGGTGATCGTGGGGGCACGGGCGTCGAGCGCACCCTTGAACAAGCCGGGGTAGGCGAGCACATTGTTCACGATGGATCCGTCGGCGGCGAGAGCGGCGCCCGCTGCTCGTGCGTCCTGGGGTCTGATCTCAGGGATCGGGTTGGTCAACGCCATGATGATCTGACCGGGTCTAACCATGTCAGGCGTGAGCAGACCCGCCCGTCCGGTGGTCAGAATGAGTACGTCAGCGGTTGCGACGCACTGCTGGAAATGATCGTCATCGGTTCCGCAATCGAGGTCGATCCCTGCGTCGGCGACATCCCTGAACCGCGCCACACCACCCTCGGTCGGGTCGAACGCGGTCACGGATCCGAAACCGAGCCCGGTGGCCAGCCCCGCGATGGCGCTACCGGCGGCCCCGAGTCCGATCTGTCCGAACCGCAGATCTGCGAGGTCCTTCCCCACGTGACGAGCCGCCGAGATGATGGCGGCGGCCACCACGACCGCCGTTCCGTGTTGGTCGTCGTGGAACACGGGAATGGGGAGCCGGCTCTCGAGTTCTCGTTCGATGTGATAGACGCCCGGCGTGGCGATGTCCTCGAGGTGGATGCCGCTGAAGCCGGGAGCCAGTCTCATGACGGTCTCGATCACGTCATCGGGATCGTCTGCATCGAGGACGATCGGGACGGCGTTCACCCCTACGAGCTGCGCGTAGAACAGAGCCTTGCCCTCCATGACGGGCAGGGCAGCGAGAGGGCCCACATCGCCGAGACCGAGCACCCGGGTTCCGTTGGTAACGACCGCAATCGTGTTGCCGCGCCACGTCAACGTATCGGCGACGGCCGGATCGTCGGCGATCGCGGACACGACCCGCGCTACCCCCGGTGTGTAGACCTCGCGGATGTCCTGGAGGGTGTTGACCACGGCGTTGGGTTTGATCTTGATCTTGCCCCCCTGATGTTGAAGCCAGACCTTGTCGACCTGACCGGGGAGTACCTCGACGCCGTCGAGGGCATTCATCGCCGCCGCGATGCGAATCAGGCTCTCCTCATTGGGTGCGATGATCGCCACCTCACGGATGTTGTGATCTGCGCCCATGTACGTCGTCTCGATCTCGCCGATGTTCGCGCCGAACTCACCTGCGGCGGCGAGCGCCTTTGCGAGCTGCCCGGGGGTTCTCGTCGTCTTCAGTCTGAATACTTGATCGCGTTCGATCGACAACTCACCCATCGTGTGTTCCTCGCATGACCCTTCTCGTGTAGTCGATGAATCCCCGCACCCGCTCGAACCCAAGATTGGCATACAGCCCGGCCGCTCCGGTCGGGTTCTCCGTGTCGACCTCGAGCGTCGCGAACTGGAGCCCTTCGGCGGCGAAGACCTTCATGGCTTCGCATATGACGATCGATGCCAAACCCATGCCCCGGTGGGATCGGGCGGTACCGACCCCCTCGATCCACCCCTCCGAGTACCCGCGGTCGTCCCAATCGTGGGGGTACGCCGCGCACACGGCATAGGCCACGGGCGTGTCATCGTCAAGAACGGCAAATGACGCATCGGGTCGCGAGAACTCGGATTGGCGCGACTTCCACATCTCAAGAGTCCAAGGCTGGGATCCCCGGTGGTCCGCAAAGGCTTGATTGCGCAACGCCAACGCATCCTCTGCGGGTACGGTCGCATGATTGACGAGCCGCAGGCCGTCGGGAACCGCCAGATCGGGAATCGGCTGGGACAGATCACGACGAAGTTCATCGAGGTACATCGCCGGTGTGTATCCACGGGCCTCGATGCGGGCGATGTGCTCGCCCTCCGTCTCGGGATACACGTTTTGGTGGAGGATCACGGGAAGGTCATCGCTTCCGGTCGCGACCCGTTCCAATGCACGGTTCTCCCACCAGTCGAGAACGAAGTCCGACAGTTTCGGGGTTCGGTGGTCCGGATGCACATAGTTGTCGTCGTACACGTTCCACGCCTCGACGGGATCCGGGACGATGTGGTTCCAGATCGAAACAACAATGGTGCCATCAATGATCCCGAGCAGCGAATCGGTCGCAGGGTCGAGCATCGGGGATTCGAATCGTTCTTCGATCTCTGAAACCGCCTGTCGGTACGTGTTGTCGACGGCATAGCAGGCGTCCTGGAGCTCGGCGATCGCCTCGGCATCCCCGACCGTTCCCGGACGCCACTCGAAACCCTCAGGAAGAGGAATGTCGCTCATGCGGACTCCACCCGGTCATCGACATCGGGTCGGAACCTGTCCCTGAACAAGAACGGAACCAGGGCGAGGACCACGAAGGTCACACCTGTGATGAGGTTGAGCGACAAGCCGTACGAAGATCCTGATCGATCGACGGTCCCGACCAGTGCGAGGATCTCGGTCGCAACGACTGCGAAGGTCAGCGCAATGGCACCAGCCGCGAACAACCATGCTGCGTAGAACAGGAGGAGTTTTGCTGTCGACATGGTCTTCCGTGGGGTAGGGCCACGATACCGGCTCGGTGGCGATCAGTTGGTGAAGGTGTACGCCTGGGCCGACGCCCAACGCCTGACCACACGCTGGTATCCCTCGCCCGATGCCACGAAGTCGCCGCGCTCGAGGGCGAGCAGACTCTCGCGCACATCGAGAGCACTCTCGTCGAACACAAGATCGCCTTGCTTGAAGACGGTTGCGACGCGGCCATAGTCGAGCTCAACCATCGAATCGGCCTTGAACTCGGCCAGCCAGACCTCGAGCTCGTTGAGGTGCTCGATCGCCTGTTCGGCGAATCCTGCGTTGTCGAGCACGGTCGCCGCCCAGCCAACACGGTCGATCGCCTCGCCGATCATCGTGCGGTAGCGGATGGACGTGACTCCGGAGTCGTCGTAGAGCTCCTTCTCCGAGGGGTGGAAGGCGGCGAACCAGCGAAGCGGTACATGCCACGCGGACGACAGGATGTGGGATCTTGCGATGGCGCTCGTTCTCCGAAGGTCGGCGAGCTCGAGGACTGCCGCGTGTCGGTCGTCGTCTGCTATCAGCGGCGAGCCCCAGTCGGTGCGACTGAGCGCAACGATCCCCTCGAGCATCCGGAGTCTCGTGTTACGTGGGCACGCAAACTGCTCGCCTTCCCATTCGGTGTAGATCGCGTCGTCGGCCGTTTCCTCGGTCCACATGAATTCGTCATCGAGGTTGAGCGACCGGCGTCGATTGAGACCCCGATGGGGTGGAAGTCCCGCGACCCGGATCGATGGGATGTACACGCGTAGGTAGGCCGTCGCGATCATGGTGTCATCCTAGGTCGGATGTCAGGGACAGCCCACAAATCGCCTGAGCGGCACACCGCTCGCGAGCGTTTTCTGGTGGCAGCGGGGCGTCGGTTGTAGCATGGGGTGTACTGGCAGACGAGTTCGGCGGAGGGAACCTTGGGAGTCTTCGACCTCATTGGTGCTGAGGAGCACGAGTCGATCCACTTCGGCGTAGACCACGACACCGGTCTTCGCTCGATCGTCGCCATCCACTCCACCATCTTGGGTCCCGCTCTCGGCGGGACCCGCTTTTTTGACTATCCGAACGAGGAGGCCGCGATTGTCGATGTCCTCCGATTGTCAAAGGGCATGACCTACAAGGCAGCTTGCGCAGGGCTGCCATTCGGGGGAGGCAAAGCGGTGATCATCGGTGATCCGGACTCACTCGGATCCGATGCACTCTTCCACGCGTACGGTCGGTTCGTCGAAAGCCTCGGCGGCGAGTACATCACGGCCGAGGATGTCGGTACCACGGTTCCGAACATGGCGATCGTCGCGACCGAGACGACCCATGTATCGGGGTTGTCACGTGATGTCGGTGGTTCGGGGGATCCATCGCCCGCGACCGCACGCGGCGTCGTGGCCGCTTTGGAGGCCGTTTCGATGCACCTGTGGAACACGGACGACCTCGGTGGTCGCAGGATCGCCATCAAGGGCGTCGGCAAGGTCGGCATGTCGCTCGCCGAGCGTCTCGCTGCGCGGAGCGCCGAACTCGTCGTTGCCGACATCGACGAGCAGGCAGCGCACCACGCCGAGCACGAACTCGGCGCCAAGGTGATGTCGGTAGCCGACATCCACGCAGTGGACTGCGACATATACGCACCGTGTGCACTTGGGGCATGTCTCAACGCCTCCTCGATCCCCCAACTCGCCTGTGCGGCCGTGGCGGGGTCGGCGAACAACCAGCTCGCCACCGATGAGGACGGCGTCCGCCTCAAGGACCGAGGGATCGTCTATGCGCCTGACTTCGTCGTCAACGCCGGGGGCATCATCAACATCGCAGCCGAACAAGGTGGATACTCGCCGACCAAAGCCGCAGCGATGATCGACAAGGTCAGACCGAACGTCGCAGAGATCCTCACGAAGGCGGACGAACTCGACATCGATACCCACAGCGCAGCCGAGTACGTTGCGGAAGAGCGGATTGCACAAGCCAGGACGAACAGGAGCAACTCTTGACGCTTGAACTCGACAGCGCGATCGATCACAACGCCCTCGGACTCTCCGACGCCGACCTCGTCGGGATGTATCGGGACATGGTGTTCGCGCGCAAGCTCGACGAGCGGATGTGGGCGCTCAATCGCCAGGGCCGCGTTCCTTTCGTCGTATCCGTTTCGGGTCACGAGGCGACGCAGGTGGGAGCCGCTGCTGCCATCGACCCGACGAAGGATTGGTCGCTCCCCTACTACCGCGACACGGCATACGCCCTGTCGATCGGCATGACGGCAGAGGATCTGTTCTCGGGTGTGTTCTCGAAGGCTGCCGACCCGTCGAGTGGCGGTCGTCAGATGCCGAGCCACTGGTCCGAGCCCAAGCTCAACATCTTCACGCAGTCGTCCGTCATCGGTGTCCAGTATCCGCATGCCTGTGGGATCGCATATGAACTCCAACGGCAGGGATCCGACGCCGTTGTATTCGTCGACGGCGGCGAGGGTTCGACTTCCGAGGGTGACTGGCACGAAGGGATGAACTTCGCAGGCATCCACAAATTGCCGATTGTCTTCCTTGTCCAGAACAACCTGTATGCAATCTCTGTGCCTTCGACATCGGAGATCGCCGGTCAGGTGGCCGATCGAGCCCACGGATACGGCATGCCGGGGATCGTCGTCGACGGGAACAATGTGCTTGCTGTCTACGGAGCCATGTCGGCTGCGGTGGAGCGAGCACGAGCAGGCGAAGGTCCGACGTTGATAGAGGCGAAGACCTACCGCTACTACGCCCACACGTCCGACGACGATGACAAGTTGTACCGGACCCGTGAGGAGGTGGAGTTGTGGCGCCGCAAGGATCCGATCCCGAACTTCCGTCAGTACCTCGTCGAGCACCGGATCCTGTCAGACCAACTCGAACGCGAGATCGACGACGAGACGACCGAGCAGATTGCCGCCGCCGTCAAAGCCACCGAATCTGCCCCTGACCCGACCGATCCGCTCTCGCATGTGTACGCCAACCCGATCGAGCCGGTGGTTGCGGTGACCGAGATCGAGCCTGAGGTCGAGGGCACGAACCGGAACATGATCACGGCCATCAATACCGTCCTGCACGAGCTGATGGGTGAGCACGACAACATGGTGGTGTTCGGCGAGGACGTGGCGGATCCAAAAGGTGGTGTGTTCAAGGCCACGAAAGGACTCACCGAGGCATTCGGGGAGGATCGGTCGTTCAACACACCGTTGGCCGAGGCACTCGTCATAGGGCTCGGTATCGGCATGGCCGCTGCGGGTGCCAAGCCGTGCCCCGAGATCCAATTCGCTGACTTCATCCACCCCGGTTTCGACCAGATCGTGTCGGAATTGGCGAGGGTGCACTACCGCTCGAACGGCCGATGGAACATGCCCGTGACGTTGCGGGTGCCGTACGGCGGCGGGATCCACGGTGCGATGTATCACAGTCAGTCGATTGAGGCTTTCTACGCCCACGTTCCCGGGCTCAAGGTCGTCATCCCATCAACGCCCGGGGATGCGGTGGGGTTGTTGCGCTCGGCGATGGAGGATCCCGATCCGGTGATGGTCCTCGAACCGA
>CAZDIQ010000110.1:0-1186 GCA_964505525.1 uncultured Acidimicrobiaceae bacterium
CGAAGGCCCGACGAACCCTGACAGCGTGCCCCGCACTTCCCCGAACGAGGTGATTCTGTCGTGGCACATCGGGCCTTCTGATCTGCAATGTACGGCCGACTCGCCGTTGATACAACTCCCTCGGTAACGACGGTTTTCGCGCGCTCGACCCACGCCGGCTTCGTATTTGCTGTCAGTTCGTACTACCTGTGTACCCGATCGGTACGTTCTCCACATATCCACACCTATCCACAGGCGGTTGTGCACAACCCATTGTGAGAAACTTTCCCACCACAAGTTTTCGCGGGCACGAGCCCTACGCTCCCTCCATGCCAGCGTCCCGTCCTCACCTCACGGCCCTCCAGCTGCCGATCGAATGGGATCAGTTCGGGTGGCCGGAAACACCGAGCCTCGGCGGCATCGCCTTGACGACGGGCGATCCGAAGTGGGCATGGTCACCGGCTTCCCCCGCCTTCGAGATCCACACCATGCAGGTGCCTACGGCGGACGACGTCGAAGGGTTCACGATCGACCATGTCGTGCTGTTGGTGCCTTCGCTCGACGCGGCGATTGCAACACTCGACCGTATCGGCGTCACCCCGCGCCTCAAGATGCAGGTCGGTGGTCGGCCTGCGGCGTTCTTCCGCTGCGGACCGGTCCTCGAGGTCATCGAATCCCCGGTCAGACAAGGATCCCTGTACGGCATCGCGGTCACCGCGGAGGAATCCATCGAATCTCTCGCGATCGCATGGCGCTCACGCGGTCTGTCGATCGGCGACGTCAAAGCCGCCATCCAGCCGGGGAGAAGGATCTTCACGGTCCACGACCTCGATGCCGGGTTCGCCGTCATGACGCCTGATACGGCCGCCTGATCTGATGACGACGCCGGTTCCAGCGGGAACCGCTCGCCTCACACCCCGAAGATGAGCTCGCCGAGTCGAACCCTTGTGGTTGCGAAGGTCACGAGGTCGACACGGATCGACCCGAGGCGTAGCCCTCGCATCTCGTCGCCATAGCGGGTCGCAACCTTCACGACGCCATCGTCTTGCTCGAGTACACCGAGCCCGAGGCAGGCGCCGTGTTCGTCCTGGATGCCGACCAGCATGCTGTCGAGTCGTGAGACATCGAATCCGACCGGCAGGGTCGGCGCGAACACCGTCGTTTGGACACGCCACCGTTGCGGATCGTCGCCGAGGTTCCGGCGAAA
>CAZDIQ010000110.1:1286-6300 GCA_964505525.1 uncultured Acidimicrobiaceae bacterium
ACACCGTCGTTTGGACACGCCACCGTTGCGGATCGTCGCCGAGGTTCCGGCGAAATGCCTCCGCCCGTGCGTCCGACAGGTCCGTCGGCGACATCGGCACGAGCTCTTCGGGAGGGGTGGCCTGTGCGACCCGCACGGAGAAGAAGCGGCGAAGCATCGCGATGACAGGGTCGAGTTCGTTGCCGTGTTGGAGCGCCACGACGAGGCTCGGGTCGGTCAACTCTGCAAGGTGATACTTCAGGGTCTGACCGACGACCCCGGACACGACGCTCGACGTATCGACGATCACAAGGTCGGCCTCGGCCTTCGCCTTGTTGACGAGCTTTGCGACCGCAACGACATGGGGCAGCACGACACCGTTCGGTTCTGTCGAACCGACGAAGCGGATCTCATCGGCAGCCATCCCGGGTTCGAGCGCCATCCCATCGGACAGGTAGACGAGACCGACGCAGGCGGGCGGACCGACCGTTGAAGCCGCAAGGTCCGCATCCACATACGCGACCGTCCGGCCGGACGCAACGGCATCGGCGATCAACCTGCGCGACATCGTCGTCTTGCCGCTGTCGGCTTCGCCGATCACAAGGACAGCGCCTGTCGTATCAGCAACACGATCGCGCAAGCTCATTGTTGCTGAATCCGACACATCGGCCTCCTTGGGGTCGACCCATTCTACGGGGTCGGGGTACCGGGTCCCTCGTGGCCCGAGGATCCACGACGCGACAGGATCCGTTCTGCTTCGGCGAACCACGCCCCGAAGAATGCCGCAGCGGTCTCGACCATGTCCTGCTCGGATCGGGCCACCTCGCTGATCAAGGCGTCGTTGTCGCCACCCGCCTGCCGTACCACTTCGGGGCCCCCGCCCTGGGTGGCCCATTGCGCAAAGACGGGTTGCGTCACCTCGGGGTGCGTCTGGAGCGCAACCGCGGTTCCGTATCGGAACATCTGGTCGAAGCGAGACGTTCGTCCGACCACGACGGCCCCATCCGGAGCCGTCCATGCGTCGCGGTGGAACAGGACCAGCTTCCGATCGACGAGTGCTGATCCGACCTCGTCGTCAGCAACGATCTCGATCGACTCGAACGCCACCTCGGGACGATCGGCGAGGAAGACCTCTCCTCCGAGGGCGTCAGCAAGCAGTTGACTCCCGAGGCACAATCCGAGGGTCGGAACACCGTCATCCACAACAGATGCAAGGAACTCCTTCTCGACGGTGAGAAACGGAAAGTCCTTGGTGTCATACGCCCCCATCTCTCCTCCGAGGGAAACAACAGAGTCGAACGCCGACCTGTCCGGAATCTCCTCACCGTCGTACATCCGCACCATCACAAGCGTGTGGCCACAGCGGTCCGCCTCCGTTGCAAGACGACCAGGCGGGACACCGGGATCATTGACGAGGACAAGGATCCTCATGCCTCGTACGTGTCCCTGAGCTTGCGTCGCATCACCTTGTGGGACGCTGTTCGTGGGAGAGCGTCGACGAGGACGACATCGTGGACTTTGAACAGGGGGTTCAATGCCGTGCGGATCGCGCCCTGCGCGGCGGTGGCGACGGCACCCGGATCGGGTGTCGCACCCGTCGCAGGCACAGCGAAGATGACGAGCCGTTCCGGACCACCCTCCTTGGGTGCCGTGGCAACGGCGGCGACCTCAGCGACACCGTCGAGCACACCTATGGCTGATTCAAGGTCGGCGGACGAGACCTTGATGCCGCCAAGATTCATGGTGTCATCGACGCGACCGAGGGCCTGGAAGTACCCATCGGGTGTACGCCTCAGCTGGTCCCCGTGTCTGCGCAGGACGCGACCCGTGTCGGGAACACCGTCGAAGTACTCGGCGCGATGGTCGCGGTTGATGAGCGTCGTCGACAGACCGATCGAAGGCGGCACGAGGAAGACCTCCCCCACGTCGGACTCCTCCCCGTCCTCGTCGAGGATGACGAGATCGAGCCCGAGTGTCGGTGTGGAGAAACGTGCCGGAATAGCGGGGTGGAGCACCGTCGAGGCGAGGTACCCGCCCCCGATCTCGGTGCCTCCGCAGTACTCGATCACAGGCACATCACCGGCCGTGTCCATCAGCCATCGGTAGTCATCGGCGTTGCTCGCCTCGCCGGTCGACGAGATCACCGACACGGCGGTCCAGTCGCCCTTCACCAGATCGCCTGAGGACCGCCAAGCTGAGACGATCGAAGGAACGACCCCGAGCATGGTGACCCCGGCGTCTCGTACGAACTCGACGAAACCACGCCCCGTCGGTGCATCGTCGTACAGCGCCATGGCTGCACCGTTCAACAACGCCGCATATATGAGCCACGGTCCCATCATCCAACCGAGGTTGGTCGGCCAGGCAACGACATCACCGGCGTGGATGTCGTGGTGATACCTCGCGTCGACGGCAGCTTTGATCGGTGTGGTCTGGGTCCACGGGATTGCCTTTGGAGCACCGGTGGTCCCTGACGAGAAGAGGACATTCGTTACGGCCGATGCAGGTTGGTGGACGGCAGCAAGAGGAGCGCCCTCGACGCAGAAATCCGACCACCAGGTGTCACCCGATCGCAGCGGGACATCAGCACCCGTGTCGACGACGATTGCCATCGGGGCATCGGCGTCGAGACACTTCGTATACATATCGAGTGTGCGACCGAGGCGGACCGCTACGTCCTGGGTCACGACCGCGACCGGCGAGGTGATGTCGAATCTCGACTTGATCTCGTGCGACGCGAACGAGTCGGCCACGGAAACGACGACACCACCGCAAGTGATGATCCCGAGGTACGCCACAACGGCTTCGACCGTCATGGGCATCACGATCGCAACGGCATCCCCCCGCACGAACCCTGCATCCCGGAACCCCGCGGCGAACGATGCGACCATGTCGCGCACCTGTCCCACGGTGATATGCACCGGTCCGTCCGCACTGCGAACGATGATCGCCGTTGCGTGATCGCCGTGGTCAAGACACGATTCGACGATGTTGAACTCCGCCCCGGGCAGCCAGTCAGGGTCGGTGGGATCACCCGATCCACGGATCGCCGATGGTTCGACCCCGAACCGGATGTTGAGGTCATCGATCACCTGCGCCCAGAACGCATCCGGGTCCGCAACGGACCACCGATGCAGATCCTCATAGGACGTCAAACCGCGCAGATCCATGAGGTGTGTGAGGTTCGCTCTCGCAACGACCTCGGGGTCAGGGACCCAAGCAGGGTCAGTGGGTGCTGCTGGCTCGCTCACGGTGGAATCGTAGCGACGGCACCCTGCATCGACGGACTCGTGGACGCAAATCGATTGGTCGCATTCCCGACGGGGCGTTGCGTATGGTTGCCCGAGTGAGAAGCAGTCGAGCCCATATCGTGTACACGGTCGTGGTGTTCATCGTGCTTGCATCGCTCGACAACGCGGCGATCGCCCTCATCCCTTCGATGATCCCCCAGCTCCAGGTCACGTTCGGGGTCGGCACCGCACTGTTCGGAGTCCTGACAGCGACACAGATCATCGTCACGGCCGTAACGGCAGTGGCGTGGGGGTACCTGGCCGATTCGGGAACGCGAAAACGACTCCTGTTGTGGGGCACGCTGATCTGGACAGCAGCCATGGCCCTGTCGGGTTACACCACGTCGTTCTCCGTCCTGTTCATCGCACAGGTCATCGCGGGTGTCGGTCTCGGGTCGATCGCCACCGTGGGGTTCTCGGTCATTTCCGACTTCGTGGCACCCAAACGGCGCGGTTTCGCGATGTCGTTCTGGGGACTATCCCAGGGCATCGGCACTCTCGTCGGAAGTCTCGTCGCCAGCCAGGCAGGTGCAGGCAACCACAGTGCACCCTTCTACGCACTGGCCGGGGCCGGGGCGATCTTCGCCTTCCTGTACCTGTTCACCTTCGAGCCACCGCGTGGCTTCAGGGAGCCTGAACTTGCGACGCTGCACGCCGAGGGTGGCACGTACGACCACGCGATCGCCCCCGACCAGTTGCGCGAGATCGCCCGCATCCGCACGAACCGTTGGTTAGTGCTCCAGGGACTCACTGCCCAGGTTGCGTACGGGTCGTTGATCTGGGTGCCCCTGTTGTACCAGGAGAAGGTCATCGCACAGGGCTACTCCGTCGCGACGAGTCAGAAGGTCGGTGGACTGTTCGCTGCCATGTTCACCGTCGGTGCCTTGTTCTCGATCCTCGCCGGACACATCGGTGACCGTTGGCAGCGGCGGAACCTCGGCGGGCGCGCCTATGTGTCGGCGATCGGCATCCTCGGCGCGATCCCATTCTTCCTGGTCTTCTTTGCGATTCCCCTCAACGGTCTCGAGGTCACGGAAGATGCCTCGACGATGACCTACATAGGTGAGGTACTCACGGCCCTCGTGACAAACCCGTGGGTAGCGGCAGCATTCGTCTCCGCGTTTTTTGCGCTCGCCCTGACCTCGGCAGACTCGCCGAACTGGTTCGCGCTCATTTCCGATGTGAACCTCCCCGAACACCGCGGCACCGTGTTCGGCGTCGGGAACCTCGTCAACGGTGTGGGGCGGGGCGTCGGTACCGCACTGACGACGATCACGTCCCAGACGCTCCAGAAGTCCATGCCGTCCCCGCTCAACCTCATCGTGAGTCTGAGCCTGTTCCAGATCTTCTTCCTCCCGACCGGCTGGTGCTACTGGAAAGCAGGCCACACCTCTCCTGGAGACATTGCATCGGTAAGGGCAACGCTCGCGGCACGGGGCCGACGCGGTTGAGCCCTTTCGGCTCACGGCCTTTCCAGAGGACAGATGACAGAGGACAGATGACAGAGAACAGAGAACAGATGACAGATGACAGAGGACAGAGGACGGATCGGCACGGAGATTTGACTTCGTCTCGTTCGGGAGCGAGCGCAGCGCGTCTCGGTACTCATTCGGAATTCGGAATTCGGAAAGAGCCTTCCGGCTGAATGCTGAAAGCTGTGAGCTGAAAGCTGTGAGCTGACAACTCTTCTCGCGAAATCATCCTTGAAGCGCGAAAAGTGCGGAGCCTCTGGCGTTGCGTTCCGG
>CAZDIQ010000111.1:0-6300 GCA_964505525.1 uncultured Acidimicrobiaceae bacterium
TGAGGGTGATAGTCTCGGCACGAGCCATTCAAGAGCCCACCGACGGGCAAGTGAACAACGCACCAGTCAACATCCGGATGGCAACTGAATAACCAGCGGCACAAGAATCCTTGAGCGTCGGTCGGTCTGGGCGGGACCAACCTCGATCGAGCTCCAAGATCCCGACTCGCTTTCAGAGCGTTGAGCCATTCGTCGACCAGGACCCATCACCATGTTTTTGTTTTCCCACACCACCACAACCCTGATCCGCTCGCGGATTGTGCAAGCAGCGCTCGTTGCCGCCGCAGCGGTGGCGATCTTTATCGCCATGTCCGATCGCGCCGAGGCCGCCGAGACGTGCACAGGCCCCAAGTGCGACACCGTCGCCTTCGTGGACACGCACGCCGTGTTCAACCTGTACCGGGACCTTGTTCCGTCCTCACCGATCGGTCGCTTCTACTACGGCAACCCGGGCGACGAACCGCTCATGGGGGACTGGAACTGCGACGGGGAACAGACTCCCGGCATGTACCGTCGATCCACCGGACATGTGTATCTGCGCAACAGCAACACTCAGGGAGTCGCAGACAGCCAATACATCTTCGGCAACCCGGGCGACATTCCGATCGTCGGTGACTTCAACGGGAACGGCTGTGACACGGTCAGCATCTACCGACCATCCGAGGCCAAGTTCTATCTCAGCTACAAGCTCGGAGCTCCCGTAGCCGATGTGTCGTTCCACCTTGGTGCGTTCGGGGATCTTCCCATTGTGGGCGACTTCAATGGTGATGGTGTCGACACTGTCGGCATCTTCCGACCATCGACGGGTCTTGTCGCCATCTCGAACAGCAGGACGACCGGCGAGGTACACGCAACGTATTACTTCGGGGGCGCAGGGGATCAGGTGATCGCGGGCGACTGGGACGGCGATGGCGACGACACCATCGGCCTCTACCGACCCTCGAACGGGGTCTTGTACCTCACCAATGAGCACCGTGGGGGAGCGGCGAGCTACACGATGAACGTCGGCAAGTTCCATCGGGCCGTGTCAGCAAGCGGTGTGACCGGAGTCCCAAGTGGCGTCGTCGGAGTGCCAGGAATCGACAAGCCACCGCCACGGACCGCTTCAGGTCAGGTCAGGGTGTCCGGACGGTCGAATGTCGTGATCGAGAACCTGCACATCACCAACCCGAGCGGTCCATGCGTGGTCGTGTCAGGTTCCTCCAACGTGACGATCCGGAACTCGACTATCGGTCCTTGTCGTGACGAAGGCGTGTACATCACCGACTCGTCGAACGTTCTCGTGTCGCGAACCTACATCAGCGAGGTCAACAAGGGTGTCCTCGCCCATCGGTCACAGTCGATCCGGGTGAATGAGAACGTGTTCGTCCACACAGGGCGCAACTTCGTCCAGTTCGACAAGGTCAACGGTGCGAACTCATCGGTGTCAAGCAATCGTGGTACCAATCAGCTCGGTGGATCCAACGCCGAGGACCTCATTTCGCTCTATCAGTCCAACGGGACACCAAGCTCACCCATCCGCGTCGAGAACAACCACATCAAGAACGGCGGCCCCTCGAGATCCGGCACCGGGATTCTTCTCGGTGACGCCGGCGGCTCGCATCAGATCGCAGAGGGCAACTTCCTCGTCGACACGGGGCAGGTCGGCATCGGCGTTGCGGGTGGTCACACGATGACCGTGCGCAACAACTCGATCTATTCGTCACGCCACGCGTGGTCGAACGTCGGGATCTACGCGTGGGACGTCAGCGCGGCCTGCGGATCGGTGACGATCACGGGTAACCAGGTCGATTGGACGGCGGCGGGCGGATATGCGAACGGCTTCTGGAATGGTGGCGGTTGCAATCTGAACGAGTACGCCAACAACTGGCGGGCCAACCTCGGAACCTGGATCTGGTAGGAGATTCGACTCCGGTCGTGCAGCGGACCAGCACCCGTTCACTCGGGCGGAGCAGCGCCATTCCTCTAGGATGCGCACCTAGTGCGGACGGGGGACGCGGCCATGCATCAGCTACGAACCAGCAACCGGTCTCCTGACGGCAACGTGACGATCGTGGGTCATGTGACCCGGATCTACCTGTTGATCGTGGTTCTCGCCATGGCGGCAGCAGCGTGTTCACCGACATCGAAGGCCTCGACGATCTCCCTGCCCCCGACCACAACCTCAACCACGGCAGCCGTTGTCGTGGTCCCACCACCCGACATCCCGCCTGAGGTTTCGGAGGTGATCGAGGTGACGCCAGGGATGGACCTTGAACTCATTGTCCAAGAGGCGCCACCCGGGGCGACGATCGTGCTGGAACCAGGCGTCCACAGGGGCTTCAGGCTCGAGCCGAAGGACGGCATGACCTTCATCGGCACTCCGGGGGCAACGATGAACGGTGCGGCGATCCTCGAAGGTCTGGTGCCTGACGGCGAGTTCTGGCGGCTGGACGGTGTCGCCAACGAGAATCGCAACCACGGCGAGTGTCAGGGGAGTTATCGCGGGTGCTCGTTCACCCAGGATCTGTTCTTCGACAATGTGCAGCTGTGGCAGGTCACCGACAAGGACGATCTCGAACCCGGCGCATGGTTCCGTGAAGGCGAGACGATCTTCGTCGCGGACGACCCGACACATCGCACAGTCGAGATCAGCGTCGTCTCCTATGCGTTCGTCGGATCCGCCGACGACGTGACGATTCGATCGCTCGCGGTCGAGAAGTACGCCACACCGGCACAGGAGGGGACGATCCAGAGCCAGGAACCCGGCCAGGGGGAGCGGGGGAACGGGTGGGTGCTCGAGGACCTGGACGTGTCCCTCAACCACGGGGCGGGCATCCGAGGCGGTGACAACACGCTCATCCGCAGATCCCACATCCATCACAACGGCCAGCTCGGGATCACCGGTGCGGGCGGTACCGGGCTCGTCATCGAGGAGTGCGAGATCGCCTACAACAACACGGCCGGATTCAGGTGGGAATGGGAAGCCGGCGGGGTCAAGGTGACGAACAGTGACAACGTGACCTTCACCAACAATGTCGTCCATCACAACATCGGACCGGGGCTCTGGTCGGACATCGACGTCATCGACACGCTGTATCAGGGCAACAAGGTCTTCGACAACGTCGGACCTGGGATTTTCCACGAGATCTCCGGAGCCGCGGTCATCCGCGACAACGTGGTCGAACGCAACGGGCGTCCGAAGTCCTCGTGGCTATGGGGCGCGGGAATTCTCGTCGCAGGGTCGTGGGACGTCGAGGTCTTCAACAACGTCGTGTCACGCAACGGGAACGGCATTGCAGGCATCCAACAGAACCGTGGATCGGGTCCATACGGGGAACGTCTGTTGCGCAACCTGTATGTCCACAACAACACGATCGAACTCGGATCAGGCAGGATGGGGATCGTCGAGGACGTCCGCGACGATGCCGTGTTCGAGGAGCGGAACAATCGCTTCGCAACGAACACCTACGTCGGGGATGTCGGGCGGGCGTACCTGTGGATGGACCGGCGGGTAGGCCGAACCGGCTGGATGGGGTTCGGGCAGGACGTCGATGGCGTCTGGGTCGACAAGTGAGCGACACAGCTCGCTACATCGTGATAGTCGTTGCGTACCGGAGCCGTGGTCCCCTCACCGGATTTCTCGATGCCATCGGGCAGGACACCGACGTACTGATCGTCAACAACTCCATGCAGGAGGACGACCTCGCGGATCTCGTGGACCTGAGTCCCCGTGTGACGCAGATCGACGCTGGTGGGAATCTGGGTTTCTCAGCAGGTGCCAACCTCGGTGCTCGCAACACCGAGTCCGATTACCTGATCTTCATGAACCCTGACACCCTCCCGTATCGGACCGAACTCGATGCGATGATCGAAGTCCTCGACGAATCCGATTCGATTGCGAGCACCGGAGCCACAGGGATACCCGGTTTCGGAGGAGGCGCCCTTCCATCGAAGTCCCGTGTGCTCGTCCACGCCCTGGGTCTCCACAGGTTGGTCCCGAGTCTCGGCATCTATCTCCATCCGAGGCAGGGACAACGTCTCGAAGCCGGTTGGATATCGGGCTCGTGTCTTGCCATCCGCCGATCGGATTTCGAGGCGGTCGGTGGGTTCGACGAGGACTACTTCGTCTTCATGTCGGATTTCGACCTCGGACGTCGCCTGGTCGCGCTGGGTCGTCGGCAGGTGCTGTTGGGCGATGTTGTCGTCGAGCACTTCGACGGCGGATCGTCCGACCTGCCCTCGGAATGGACGTGGGAGCAGCGAGGATTCGGCTGGGGTCAGTACCTCAACCGGACGACACCAGGGCTCGACCGATGGGCGATTGCCCTCATGCTCAAGTGGGGATTCGTGGCTCGTCGCATCGTCTACACGGTCCTCAGGCGACGGATGAAGGCGCTGGAGATGTACACGATGGAGCGCGCACTCGCCGAGGCGCTGCAATCGCGCAGATAGCGCCTGACGTCAGAGCGTCTTGAGGTGATCCCCGAGTCGGAGCCCCAGCGCCACGATCGTGAGTGTCGGAGAAGTCGCACCACCGGTCGGGAACACGGAGCTTCCCGCGATCCACAGGTTGCCGATGCCGTGCACCTTGCAGTCCTGATCCACGGTGCCGTGCCTCGGGTCGGTGTGCATGCGGGTGGTACCGATGTGATGCCAGTTCCCCTGCACCGTGTCCGGCCACGGATCGGGATAGTCCATCCTGCCGTCCTTCAACCCCGGTGCGTACTGGTCGAGCGCCTCGACGACCAGCTCGAGACCCCTGCGATACGTCCGTTCCTCGTGATCGTCGAGCCGCCAATGCAGGTTGGCCCTCGGGAGCCCGAACGCATCCGTGTCCGACGTCAGGGAAACCCGGTTGAGCGGGCTCGGCACCTGTTCCACGTTGGACTCGATCTGGAGGAAGCTGCGCAGTCTCGCAGGCTCGAACCGCGCCCCCACGGCGCTCTTGAACGCAACATACGGCTTCTTGAGAGCGGTCTTGACGTCCTGGAACCGGACGCGGTTCGGACCGCCACCGACATCCTGGAGATAAGGACTGTCTGACCACGGCTTGCGGCTCGCATTGACGATCCTGCGTACGGCCTGGAACTGCTCCGAGCCCTGTCCCTCGTACCCGAACGAGACGTTGACGATGTAATTGAGGAGCTCTTCGTTGCGCTGCACAGCGTCAGAGAGCCCGAGCCGCGAGAAGTTCAACGTACCCGCAGCCCCTTGCACGTGGCTGGCGAGTCGTCCCGCATCCTCGGGAAGCAGATAGCGATCCTTGGTACCGACGTGCTCCTGGAAGAACCGACCCACGATGTCATGCTCGTTCGCAAGACCACCGCGCTCCCGGTTGCCTGACAGAAGCAGCATCCGTGCGTTCTCCATCCCCCCACCCGCGAGCACGTACGACTTCGCAACGACACGGAACGGTGCGCCACCCAACGCGCTTGCCCGGACCCCCACGACCTGGGATTGCTCCTCGTTCGTCTCGATCTCCAACACCGTCGAGTAGAGAATCGTCGATACGCTCTTGGAAGCCTTGAACTGCTTCTCGTACGCCTTGCCGTACCTTGTCGGAGGGCTGAAGTACACCTCTGCCCAGCGGGTGGACGGGGTTGGTCCGTTCTCATCGCCGAACACGCCCTTGCCCACGGCATCGGCGTCAGGATTGAGGACCTTGCCGACGGTCTTCGCTCGTGCATAGAAAGGGTCGAGGTCCTCACGGCTGATGGGCCACCCGCTGTTCTCGACCCATGGGCGGTCCTCGAAGTCAAGGGCGTCGAACGGTGCGCTGATGCCACCCCAGGACATCGTCGACCCGCCGAACGCTCTGATCCGTGTCTCCTTGATCGGAAAGTACGGTTGGCCGGTCTGACTCGTTTCGGCGAGTTCCTGGATGGTCGCGTCGAACTCGAGCCCGCCGCTTTCGATGAGGACAACCTTCACCTTCGGGTCGTCGAGGTATCCGTGGGCAACGGATATCCCAGCGGGTCCACCTCCCACGATGCAGATGTCCGTCTCGATCGTGGTGCCGTGGGGGAGTGTGCGCCCGTCAATCAGCATGGGTGTGTTCCTGACCGGTGTGGCCAGAGTAGGGAAGTGTCACTGCGCGCCTTGTGGTTCGTGGTTGTCCATCGTGTGGGTTACGGGTTGAACCGAACGGGTCCTTGATGGGGAGCGAACCGCCCCTCACCAAGAACCCGTTCTGTCGTCTCGTGGTGTTGACTCTACCGCTTTCCGCTGACCGGGATCCACGGGGATTGTGCGCTCGACGGTTTGAACTGCTTGTCGGCGTTGCCCTGGGAGTTCGTGAAGCGGAAGTACATCGTCGTG
>CAZDIQ010000112.1:0-6088 GCA_964505525.1 uncultured Acidimicrobiaceae bacterium
TGTCCTCTGAATGTAAATGAACTGTGAACAACCGCGCCTGCGACCCGGATACAGTGGCATGGCTGCGGGAATGGGGCTAACTTGATAAGGCCTCGGTCGTAGGATCGGGGAGCGCGGTGACCTTCATCGCGCATGATTGAGATATAAAGAGAGAGGTAACAGCATGATGAAACGACTTGCTGTGCTCTTCGCTGTTCTCGCCCTTGTTGTAGCCGCCTGTGGTGGTAGCAGCTCGGACGACGACACAACCACAACAACTGCAGCCGGTGATCCAGACACTGGCCAGGAAACAGGAGAAAGCACGCTTGACCAGGTCAAGGCGCGTGGAATCCTGAGGTGTGGTGTGGCGGGCAGCGCTGTCGGTTTCTCCGAAACCGACGCTGAGGGCAATACAACCGGATTTGACGCCGACTTCTGCCGTGCAGTTGCTGCGGCGGTCTTTGGTGACGCCACCAAGGTTGAATTCCGTCCCCTTACCGCTGCGGAGCGGTTCGAGGCACTGAAGAATGGTGAAGTGGACGTCCTGATCCGGAACACGACATACACCCAGTCGCGCGACGTGACCCTTGGCATCGACTTTGGGCCTACGACGTTCTACGACGGACAGCAGATGATGGGTAACCCAGAGACACTGACCGGTCTTACGACCAGCAGTGGCTTCGAGGCACTCGACGGAGCTGTTGTGTGCACGAACGCCGGTACCACGACAGAGAAGAACATCTCTGAGGGTGCCGCGCTCGCAGGTGTGAGCATTTCGTTGGAGACGGTTGAAACATTCCCAGAAGCGATGGAGAAATTCATCGAGGGTGGATGTGACATTGTCACCACCGATGGTTCGGGTCTGTACGGGAACAAGGCTGCCAATATCGCAACCGGTACGCCGGGCGCCGAGAACTGGGTCATTTTCCCAGAACTCGCGATCTCCAAGGAGCCACTCGGTCCTGCATACAGGCAGAACGACTCCGTGTGGGCAGACATCATCGACTGGACGGTGTTTGCAACGTTCATCGCTGACGAGCTCGGCGTGACGTCTGCGAACTTCGATTCCATGAAGGATGCGACTCCTGAGCTGACTCGCCTCTTCGGTGGAGCAGAAGAGTTCCAGACAGCCATGGGTCTCCCTGCTGACGGATACGCGCAGGCGATCAAGCAGGTCGGGAACTACGGTGAGATCTTCGAACGCAACCTGACGACTCCGTTGGGTCTCGTGCGCGAAGGTTCGTACAACGCACAGTGGAACCAAGGTGGTCTGATCTACGCACCACCGGCTCGCTAGTCGAGACGAACTACTGCGAGAAGGAGCACCTCCGGGTGCTCCTTCTTCGCGTTTGTGCCCAGATTCGCCCGACGCGCCCGACTCTGTTTGGCTATGGTGCGCTCAACGAGTGGGAGGATCGCCGTTGGCAGAGACGGATCTGAAGGAGTTGCTGTTCACCTATGAAGGACGCGTCAACCGCGCCAAGTGGTGGGCCGTCCACATCGGTATCTCGGTTGCGATTTTTGTCTTCATCGGCATCGTGCTGATCCTGCTTTCGATCTCAGACGTACTCGGTGTCATCGGATGGATAGCGTTCGTGATCTTCACCATCGGCACCCTTGTGACCGAAGTGTTCGTCAACATCAAGCGATGGCACGACCGTGGGAAATCCGGGTGGTGGGTGCTCATCGCCTTTGTACCGCTGATCGGTGGTATCTGGGTTCTCATCGAATGCGGGTTCCTGATCGGTGACGGCGAGACGAACCAGTACGGACCCGACCCTTTGGCCAACCTCTAGGTGTGCGGCTCGCCCCGAATCGACATTTGTTTTGGCACCGAGGCTTTGAAAGTTCTACTGTGCCCGACAGCGTCGGAGGTCCAGACCGTCCCGACGACTGAAAGGGCACCGACGTGACCGTGCAGGTAAGGGAACAGACGAAGACCCCGCTGTGGCGCAATGCCATGGTGCTCAAGTGGACGGCACAGCTCGCCGTCCTCGCCGCGGTCGTCGCCCTTTTCGTGATCATGGCGTCCCAGGCGCTCAGCAACTTCACGGCGTCGAACATCGCGTTCAACTGGAACTGGCTGGCGAACCCAACGGGTGTCCTGATTCGCGAGGGTATTGACACCGCACCCGATTCGGGCGCCCGAGCGATTCTTGTCGGCATCATCAACACACTTCGTGTTGCGATTTCGGGAATCTTCGTCGCATCCATTCTCGGCACGGTCATCGGTATCTCGCGACTGTCGAGCAACTGGATCATCAACAAGATCGCAACGGTCTACATCGAGACGATCCGCAACATCCCGCTTCTCGTTCAGATCTTCTTCTGGCAGGCCCTTGCGATCACCCTCCCGTCGTTGACCGCGGACGACATAGGAACATACTGGTTCAAGGCTTCGAACAAGGGCTTCGGTATCGCCTGGGTCTTCCCGGACGGAGGTTTCTGGCCCTGGCTCACCTTCGTGGTTGTCGGGTTCATCATCGGCATGTGGGTGGTCAGGCGACAACGGCGCCGACAGGAATCGACCGGACAACCGAGCCGCGGTGGGCGCTACCTGCTTCTCATCGTCGCGGCGGCTGCGATCATCGGTTGGTTCGCAGCCCCGCTTCTCAGCTTCCTTGATCCCGTATTCACATGGATCGGCGAAGCCATCGATTCGATTCCCGCCATCGTCTTCCCTCTGATCATTGCCGTCGCAGCACTGGCGTTCGCCTTCTGGTGGATCAGAAGCTTCTTTGAGTCTCGTCGCACACCGGCCGGGTTCGGCAAGCTGACGGACGACGACTGGTTCAGGGTCATCTTTGCCGGCGTTTCAGGCATCGTCGTTGCGTTCGCCGCTTTCTGGATCAGTGGTCTTGAGTTCAAGACGGTTGCCGGCGACTACCAGACATTGGCCGAACTCGCCAGAACCGGTCTCAGCAACTTCTTCACGTGGCTCGGAGCGTCGTTCGACACCACCGACTATCGGGTTGCGGTTGAAGGCACCCGATCGGGTGGCCCCTTGGTGTTCGAGAAGGTCGAGGTGGCACTCGTCGGTGCGGGAATACCACAGTATCTACCGACCGGTCAGGTGATAACCGTTCCGTTCTTTGCGATATGGATGGGCGTCACCGCGTATACCGCCGCCTTCATCGCAGAGATCGTCCGTGGTGGGATTCTCGCCGTTTCCAAGGGTCAGACCGAGGCGTCGATGTCGCTCGGTCTCAAGAGGAGCCAGTACCTGAGACTCGTGATTCTTCCGCAGGCCTTCAGGGTCATTCTGCCTCCGCTCGGCAATCAGTATCTGAACCTCGCCAAGAACACGTCTCTCGGACTCGCGGTTGCGTATGCCGACATCGTGGCCGTCGGGACCACGATCATCAACCAGACCGGTCAGTCACTCCCGGTCGTGATCGTCTGGATGGCGTTCTTCCTCACCATGAGCCTCGTGATCTCATCGATCGTCAACTACTACAACCGCAAGATGAAGCTGGTGGAGCGCTGATATGTCAGACATAGTCCTCCCCGATCTCGAGCTTGCGCCTGAGCCACCACCGACCGGAGCACGCGTTTGGCTGAGAGCCAACATGTTCTCGACGCCCGTCAGCGGACTCCTGAGCATCATTGCCCTGACGATCGTCTTCTTTGCGGTGCGAGGGTTGCTTTCGTTCGTGTTCAACCCATCCCGGCGGTGGGATGCCGTGACCTTCAACATGAAACTGTTGATGGTGCAGGGCTACCCGGGTTCGGACCTCTGGCGTGTCTGGATGTGTGTCGGAGCGGTGGTCGTCATGCTTGCCATGACCTTTGCCGTCTGGAACATCGGCGGGAAGATGGAACCGCGCCAGCTTGGCAAGATCGTGATGTCGATCGGTGCGGCGATTCTGATCGTCGCGTTGCTCGGGCCGTTCTCCACGAAGGCGAAGATCATCGACATCCTCGTTGCCGTCGTTCTCCTCGGGGGCGGCTATTTCCTGCGCAAGGGTCTCGGTCCGAGGGCGAAGAAGCCCGTGATCCCCGTGATGGCGGTCGTCGGGGTCGGCATCCTGATCCTGATCGCGATCATCCAGACCCTGTACGTCCCATTCCCGGCCAGGGACGAAGCTGGTACGCAGATCATCATTGAGCAGAAGGTCGCAGACTCAACGATATGGCCATGGACCATCATCCTGTTGTCCGGGATCGTCGCATACCTCATCGTGAGGCCGCTGGTCGTGAGAGGGAAGGTCGGCTTCCTCAAGCCGGTTCTCACGACTCTGTGGTTGCTCAGCTTCCCCGTCATCTACCTCCTGATCCTGCGTGATCCAGACATCGACTGGAATCAGAAGTTCGGAGTCGGAGACAACGGTGAGTTGTTGTCGCTTCAGTGGTGGCTCATCGTTCTCGTGTTCATCGTCGTTGGCTGGTTCCTGCTGAAGTTCCTCTCGCGACCGTCAACGGGTGAGCTTGGAAGGATCATTGCTGGCGTGCTGCTCCTCGTTGCACTGATGTCGTTCGCCTTCCCCATGGCGTTCATCTATCGCTTCTTGTTGCTCGCCCTCGCGCTGTTTGCGCTTGCGGCCCCGACATTCGGAGGCAGGGGCACGACGGGACGACGGTTCCTCATCGCATGGGCGATAACCGCATTCGGGATCGGTTTCGTGGTCGTCGCTGTGGACACGAGGTCTCTCGTCGACGCCCCGGGTTCGTTCTTCCTCGGCGGCCTTGCCCTCACCATCTTGTTGGCGTTCTCGTCGATCGTGCTTTCTTTCCCGCTCGGTGTCCTGTTGGCCCTCGGTCGGACGTCGACAATGCCCCTGTTCCGGCTCATGTCGACGGCGTACATCGAGCTTGTTCGTGGTGTCCCGCTCATCACATGGCTCCTCGTCGCCTTCCTCATGCTCCCTGTCGCTTTGCCAAGGGGAGTCGAGATCGGCAACGTGATGCGGGCGATCGGCGCGATGACATTCTTCTCTGCCGCGTACCTCGCTGAGAACGTCAGGGGCGGACTCCAGTCGATCCCGAACGGCCAGAACGAGGCCTCGAAAGCCCTTGGGATGTCGACACTTCAGATGACGCTCTTCATCACGTTGCCCCAAGCCCTTCGTGCGGTCATCCCTGCGCTGGTGGGCCAGGTGATTGCTCTGTTCAAGGACACATCGCTCGTCACGATCGTCGGCCTGTTCGACTTCCTCCACCTCGCACGACTGGTCATCCCATCACAGACACAACCGTTCAGCATGTTGGGGTCCATCAAAGAAACGTTGATCTTCGCTGCTGTCGTGTACTGGATGTTCACGTTCACGTTCTCACGTATCAGCCTGCGTCTCGAGAAGAAGCTTGGCGTCGGCGAACGCTAGATAGAATTTCCGAAGGAGCCATCAATGGACAACGCACAAAGAGCAGTAACAACCCTCGGTGACCCGATCGTCGAATGCGAAGGGGTCAAGAAGTGGTTTGGTGACTTCCAGGCCCTCAAGGGGGTCACGGCCTCCGTTCGGGAGCGAGAAGTGGTCGTCATCATCGGACCGTCAGGGTCGGGGAAGTCGACTTGGATCCGGTGCATCAACAGGCTCGAGGCCCATCAGGAGGGCACGATCGTCGTCGACGGTATCGAGCTGACCAATGACATCAAGAACATCGAGAAGATCCGTTCCGAGGTCGGCATGGTGTTCCAGCAGTTCAATCTGTTCCCGCACCTCACCGTGATCGACAACATCACGCTCGCACCGCTCTGGGTGCGCAAGCAGCCAAAGGATGAGGCAGAGACGTACGCGAGGGAGCTGCTCAAGCAAATGGGTATCCCCGAGCAGGCGGACAAGTACCCGGGCCAGCTTTCGGGTGGTCAGCAGCAGCGTGTCGCGATTGCGCGCTCACTTGCGATGAAGCCCAAGATCATGCTGTTCGACGAACCGACATCAGCACTCGATCCCGAGATGATCAAGGAAGTCCTCGACGTCATGAAGGACCTGGCTGCGTCAGGTATGACGATGATGGTCGTCACCCACGAGATGGGCTTCGCCCGTGAGGTCGCCGACAGGGTCTTCTTCTTCGACTACGGCACGATCGTCGAGGAAGGCACCCCCGAGCACTTCTTCACAAACCCCCAACACGACCGAACAAAACTGTTCCTGAGCCAAATTCTGTA
>CAZDIQ010000113.1:0-6071 GCA_964505525.1 uncultured Acidimicrobiaceae bacterium
CACCAGAGATGGCCTGCAATGACCGGATCTGGATCTCTCCGCCTGCGGGGACCGTAACGGCTCCGAGCGCACCTGGCGTTGGAGCCTCGCCGCCTGCTGCAGTGGTCGTTGTGTCTTGAGCCACTGTTGTCGTGGTGGTGTCACCGACGGCAGCTGTGGTTGTGGTGGTATCCGCGGGTGCATCATCGCCGCCGGAAACGGCGATGATGACAATGATGATCACAGCTACTGCTGCGACTGCAATCCACGGAAGCCACTTTTTAAGGTTGTCATTCACCTTGAATGCCTCCATTTGTGTTTTGGGGCGCACGGCATCACCGTTGCGCCAACTCATATCGTAGGCGTGGCCGCACCGTGTTGCCAAACATCGCCCGACAGACACCCCCGGGGAGTACCTTTCCGCGATGGCAGAACCCACTGGTTCCCACGTTTCGCGTCAACGACAGCGTCTCACGGCTTCGGTCACCGATCTTGAGGTCGAGCGCCAGCGCGCCATGCTCGTCGGGCTGGTGCGGTCGAACAACGACCGGTCACGGGGCCAGGCGAGTCTTGATGAACTTGCACTCCTCACCGACACTGCGGGGTCCGATCCGGTCGAGTCCGTTCTCGTGCGCAAGGAACGCCCTGACGCGGCGACATTCATCGGCAAGGGGAAGCTTCGTGAGCTTGTGACGCTGTCAAAGGCGCAGGACATCGATGTGGTCGTATTCGACAACGACCTGTCGCCAGCACAGCAACGGAACCTCCAACAGGCATTCGAATGCGACGTCGTCGATCGCGTCGCGCTGATCCTCGACATCTTCGCTCAACATGCGCACACGAAAGAGGGCATGCTCCAGGTCGAACTCGCCCAGTATCGCTACATGCTCCCGCGCCTCAAGGGCCAGGGAGCAACCCTCAGCCGGTTGAAGGCGGGCATCAACGCACGCGGGCCTGGTGAGACGAAGCTCGAGACCGACCGGCGCAAGATCCTCGAACGCGTTCGCAAGATCGAGCGCGAGCTGAAGGAAGCATCGAGGTCACGCGACACACGGACCAAGCAACGCAAGCGGACGGGTGACCCTGTCGTAGCCATCGTCGGGTACACGAACGCAGGCAAATCGACGCTCTTCAACAGATTGACGGACGCAGGTGTGCTCGTTGAGGACCGGCTTTTTGCCACGCTCGACTCGACCGTCCGCAAGCTTGCCCTCCCCCACGGCCATTCGGCGCTCGTGTCGGACACCGTCGGGTTCGTCCGGGATCTGCCCCATCAGCTTGTCGAGGCGTTTGCGTCGACCCTCGAGGAGGTTGCCGATGCCGACCTGCTCATCCACCTCGTGGACGCATCCGACGCCGACCCTGACCAACAGATCGCAGCGGTCAGGAAGGTCCTGGTCGAGATCGGTGCCGAGGACGTCAACGAACTCGTCGTCTACAACAAGATCGATGCGACCGATCCGACAACCGTGCAACGACTCCGCGCCGTTGCACGGGACGCAGTATTCATCTCGGCAGCGACCGGAGAGGGCATCGATCTGCTGCTCGAGGACATCGTGACCGGTCTCAACGCATTGACGGTCGAGATGCAGCTGGTCGTTCCGTACGCACGCGGCGACGTTCTCGCTGATGTGCACGCAACCGGTGAGGTCCTCAAACAGGACCACACGGACTCGGGGACGGACATAACCGTGCGCCTCCCCAACGAGGAAGCACACAGGTTTCGGGCGTTTGTGGCATAGGAGCGCTTTCCGCTTACCGCTTTCCGAAGCCGATACACCGAATCCCGATAAGCACCGAGACGCTCGCTGCGCTCGCTCCCGAACGAGCCAAAAGCCTTCCGGCTGAAAGCTGAAAGCTGATGGCTGACGGCTCTGCCTTCATATCAGATCAAGGACTCCTGGTCTCGTCGACACCTGCTCCCTCAGTTCCACGGTGATTTCCGGTTCGGGAAGCGGGGGTTTGGTTTCGGGGATCAATACGAGGCTCACGTAGCCGACCTGGATGATCAGGGCCACAACACCCGCTGACCACAGTCCGAGCGAGGTGGGCCAGATCGGGAGGACCGGGATGAGGGCACCGATGACCCAGGCGATCTGGAACAGGGTCTCTGCGTTGGTGAAAGCCCTGGCCCGTTCGGATTCGCCGAGGGTCGTGTGCATCATCGCATCGAACGCGAACTTCGCCATACCCCACGCGAACCCCGCCGCAGCAACGAGGACCGCGGCGGCGGTGAGGGATGTCCACGCCGCTGCCATGAAGGCGGCTATCGCCTGGACTGCGAGGGCGCCGACCACCATGGGCTCCTCTCGGACATACGACCCGACGGTCGGTGCGACCCACGCAGAGAGGAAGTAGCCGAAGCCCGCAGCGCCGAGCAGGAGAGCCAACCCGGCAAATCCCTCGTCCCGATCCGCGATGGCGAATGCGATCAGGAACACGACGTAGCCATTGAGGAACCGCACACCCGCGGTCGCGAATCGGATCAGGCGGATGCTTCTCGGAAGATGTCGGCGTCGCATGCCCCGTTCCGGCTGGGTGCCTTGCACCGGCGGGAGCTGGAAGGCGGATATGGCCGACACGGCGTACAGCAGCATCGCGCCGATCAATACCGACACCGGTCCGAACACGGCGTTGAGCGCCAGACCGATCGGAACGAGCATCGTCGCGGCGATGACGCCCGCCCTTGCCAGCCGTGCGTTGGCATCGATGAGTTCGTCGGTGTTACGGACCACAACCGGCAGCACGCTTGATCGTGAGATCCCGTGGAAGCGCGAAAGCACGAGTGACAGGAATGCGAACGGGAACAACCACAGGGAATCGATCGTGAAGATCAGGAATGCGGCAACGAGGGCACGACCCGCCGCTGACACGGCGAGGCCGGACCGGTACGCACCGGGAGAACGCTCGAACAGCCGGCCGAGGAAAGGTCCGAGTACGACAAAGGGCGCAAGCGTGACAAGGAGGTACAGCGCAACATTCGACCGCGCCTCGGTCGACGGTACGGAGAAGAGCAGCGACCCGGCGAGAGCAACCGCGACGAGTGCGTCACCGGCGACGGAGGCGCCGTGGGACTCAGCGAGCCGACCATATCCGTGACCCCAGCCCCTGAACACCGAGACGAAGGCCGCCACGAACGACCGGACCACAGACGCCCATCTGGAGTGTTGCTGTGAGCGAATCGCCATGTTCGACCCTATCGCACCTCTGCGACAATCGGGGGATGCCTAGAGGAGCTGCGTCGCCAATTCGGCAAGCGGGCTCCTCACCGTCCGCTCCATCGTGATGTGTCCGAACATCGGATTGCCCTTGAACTTCTCTATCAGAGCCGCAAGACCGCCGAACGGGGACACATAGGGATTGTCGACCTGTGTCAGGTCCCCACAGAACACGACCTTCGAGTTCGCCGCCATGCGTGTGAGGATGACCTTGAGCGTCGGGAGTTCGAGGTTCTGCGCCTCATCGACGATGACGAGTTCATTGGTGATCGATCGACCACGCAGGTACGTGACCGCCGCCATCTCGAGCACGTCTCGCTCGAAGAGCTCGTCGACAGCGTGGCGAGGGTTGCCCCCTTCGTCGCCGAAGAGCGCATAGAGGTTGTCGTGGACCGCGGCCATCCAGGGTTCGAGCTTCTCGGTCAGATCCCCGGGCAGAAACCCGACCTCCTGCCTGCCGAGGGCAATGAGTGGGCGGTATACCGACACCCTCCGATAGCGACCCATTTCGATGACTTGTTCCAGACCGGCAGCCAGCGACAGGAAGGTCTTACCCGTACCCGCCATGCCCATGAGGCTGACCGCCTGGATGTCAGGGTCGAGCAACAGGTCCGCTGCAAAGGCCTGGCGTGTGTTCTTCGTCTCGATGCCGAAGAACTGCCTGGCTCCCGGAACCCGCACGGCGACCGGATCGGGTCCGGACTCCGCAACCCGGGCCAGTGCCGACGCAGAGCCTGGTCCTTTGAGCACAAGGTACTGATTGATGATGCCGTCGATCTGTGGGATCGATGCCTTCCCCGAGTCGTAGAGCTCGTCGATGACATCGGCGTCGACCTCGACCTCGGCCACACCGCTGTACGACTCGTCGACCTGGACGGTGTCGCCGCGATAGTCCTCGACTGCTACGCCGAGCTGGGCACCTTTGATCCGCAGAGCGGCATCCTTTGTGACCAGCACAGCGCTCCCTGTCTGGTCGTCGAGGTTGAGACAGGTCGCAAGGATCCGATGATCCGGTGTCGATGGGTCGAGTACCTCGGGGAGCCTCGCTGAGTGGATACCGTTGAGTTCGATCCGAAGCGTTCCCCCACCAGGGAGTGGATGCTGGTCGGCGAGCCCACCGTCTTGGGACGCTCCGAGTTCCTCGAGCATCCTGATCGCCTTACGGGCGTTCGCACCGACCTCGTCCATGCGCCCCTTCTGACGGTCGAGCTCTTCGACGACGACGAGAGGGAGCACGACATCGTGTTCGTCGAACCGCAGGATCGACTGGGGATCTGCAAGGAGCACACAGGTGTCAAGCACGTACGATCGCCGACTCATCGATCGATTGACGGTCCGTTGCAGCACCCGTCGAACCTACCCGCGGACGCCGACCAAAGCAACGACCTCCGCAGGAGATTCAAGATTCAAGATTCAAGTCCACAGTCCACAGTGAATACCGAATACCGAATACCGAAGTCGATGCTGGCTGTGAACTGAGAACTGTGAACTGACGACTGAGAACTGTCAACTTGCTCGGCTGGCTCGCTCTCGCCGGTTGTCGGCAAACCGTATGCTGGCGTCATGAAGTATGCAGTCATCGGTGCGGGGTCGTGGGGGACGACGATCGGGGCCCTCATCACTGAATCGGTCGATACCGTCATCTGGTCGCGCAACGCCGACGTGGCGGATGAGATCGCGACACGACACCGGAACTCGGTGTATCTCGACGGTTTCGATCTCCCACCCCGACTCAAAGCGACCACGGACATCGAGGAGGCGGTGGCGGGTGCCGATGTGATCGTGATGGGTGTCCCGTCGCACGGCTACCGGGCGGTACTCGGAACCTGCGCCTCGCTGATCGGTCCGTCGACGCCGATCCTCTCTTTGTCGAAGGGCATCGAGGAGGGGACGCTGATGCGCATGACCGAAGTCACGCTCAGCGTGCTCCCTGACCACGACCCTGACATCGTCGGGGTCCTCACGGGTCCCAACCTTGCCAGGGAGGTCATGGAGGGTCAACCAGCGGCGACCGTCATTGCCATGGCCGACGGAGAACGAGCCACGGAGATGCAGCGGATCTTCATGGCCAGGACGTTCAGGGTCTACACGAACCCCGATGTGGTCGGGTCCGAAATTGCGGGGGCGATCAAGAATGTCATGGCTATCGCGGCAGGCATGGCCGCAGGCAAGGGCTTCGGTGACAACTCTCTCGCAACCCTCATCACGAGGGCGTTGGTCGAGATGACCCGCCTCGGTGTGGCCATGGGCGGAGACTTCCGCACATTCTCGGGTCTCGCCGGATTGGGGGATCTGATCGCAACATGCAACTCATCCCAGAGTCGCAACCACAAGGTGGGAGTCGGATTGGGACAGGGTCGGACCCTCGAGGACATCACCGCCGAGATGAACATGGTCGCTGAAGGTGTCAAGTCGACAAGCGGCGTCCTCCAACTGGCAGACCGTCATGGTGTCGACATGCCGATCGCCCGCCAGGTCGGCCGGGTCCTCTACGACGGCTACCCCACGACCGATGCCCTCACCGAACTCATGACAAGAGCCCCAACCAGCGAGTTCAAGGGAAACTGACTGCTGTCAGTTCACAGTTCTCAGTTGACAGTTCTCAGTCGTCAGTCGTCAGTTCTCAGTCGTCAGTTCACAGCCCCCATCGAGTTCGGTATTCGGTATTCAGTATTCAGTATTCGCTGTTCCGCAAGCTCGCACGCCCCCCTGAAGGGAGGAGGCGACTGCTGACCGTGTACTTTCTACTTTGTACTTTTCTACTTTCTACTTTCTACTTTCTACTTTCCACTTTCTACCGTGAACGCCTTGCGCGCCGCCTCCGCCCGGGCGCGCACGACGCATCCTTCGAGGTGGTCATTCACGAGACCCATC
>CAZDIQ010000114.1:0-5801 GCA_964505525.1 uncultured Acidimicrobiaceae bacterium
AGCTGAAAGCTCTCTCAGCCGGTATTCCTCAGACCTGCCGCTATGCCGTTGACGGTCAGGAGGAGGGCTCTTCTCAGGTCTTCGTCGTCGGATTGACCGCTTCTGTGGCGTTCGAGCAGGTTGACCTGGAGGCGGTGGAGCGGTTGGAGATACGCATCACGGACTCGCAGGGTCCTCTGCAGGACGGGGTTGCTGTCGAGCAGGGTCACTTCACCGGTGATGGCGAGAACCTCGTCGACCGTGCGGTCGTATTCCTCCTTGATGACGGCGAAGATCTCTCCGTGGCCCTCGCCGGCGAGGGAGTCGACGTACCGCTGCGCAATGCTGAGATCCGTCTTCGACAGGGTCATCTCCACGTTCGAGATGAATGTCGAGAAGAACGCCAGCCGTCGGTGCATGTCCATGATCGTCTCCCCGTGACCGTCCGCACGTGCCGCCGCCAGACCCGACCCGACACCGAACCAACCGGGGATGATCTGGCGGCTCTGGGTCCATCCGAACACCCACGGGATCGCACGGAAGTCATCCAACGACCCGACACCATCGGGGCGTCGAGTTGGTCTCGAACCGAGGTGGAGCGACCCGAGCTCCTCGACCGGGGTGGCCGTGAGGAAGTAGGAGAGGAATCCGTCGGATTCGACCAGACCGCGGTACGCCGTGAATGCCGACGCCGAGATCGAATCCATGGTGTCGTGCCAGCGCTTGAGGTCCTCCGGTGAACGTCGTGGGGTCTTGTGGAGGAGCGATGCATCGAGTGCGGCGGACAGCGTGAGTTCGAGGTTCTTCTCTGCGAGTTCGGGGAGTCCGTACTTGTCGGAGATGACCTCGCCCTGCTCCGTGATCTTGATCAACCCGTCGACGGTCCCCCACGGTTGGGCGAGAATGCTCTCGTAGGTCGGTCCGCCACCGCGTCCGATGGTCCCTCCCCGACCGTGGAACAGACGCAGGACGACGCCGTGTTCCTTCGCAACGTCACGCAACCGCTGTTGGGCCTTGTAGATCTCCCACTGCGATGTCGTGATCCCACCGTGTTTGTTGGAATCCGAATACCCGAGCATCACCTCCTGGACATCGCCGCGTAACGACACGATCCGACGGTACGACGGCGTCGTGAGCAGTTCGTCGAGGATGGTGCCCGCAGCCCGAAGCTCGTCGGTGGTTTCGAGGAGCGGGACGAACCCGATGCGTGCGATATCCGCATCGATGTCGATCAGACCCGCCTGTCTCGCGAGCACGACCGCGGCCAACACGTCGTCGGGACCCTGGGTCATCGAGATGATGTAGCTCTCGATCGTGTCCTCCCCGAAGCGGTCCTTCAGCTCGGCCACCGTCGTGAACACGCCGAGGGTTTCCCTCGCATCGTCGCTCGTGGGAGGCACCGCCACGGTGTCATCGACGAGCAACGATCGATAGCGCTCCCCTCGATCGGTCGGCGATGTTCCGTACATCTCGTCGATCACGGCGTGGTGCTTGCTCGCGTGTTGCCGGATGTCCATCGTTGCGAGGTGAAGTCCGAAAGCAGCGGTTGTCCGACAGAGACGGGCGACGATGCCTGCAGCGACCAACTCACCCTCGTGGTCGACCAGCGACCGATGGATCATCGTCAGATCGGCGAGAACGGAAGCGGTGTCGGCATATCGGGGCGCATCCTCGTCGCCGCCAGATTCCAGGAAGGACTGGGTGTTCACCAGGCGCTGGTGCACGAATGCCAGCTTCAGCCGGTACGGCTCCTCAGCGTCGAGAAGACCGAAGGCGTCCTGCACCTCGGGCATTGCGGTGCGTTCTGCGTCGAGACTGTCGAGCAATTCCTGGTTCACGCTGCGGATCCGTGTCGATGTCGAAAGGTCGCGTGCCAGCACGCGTACGGCCTCGACCAGGTTGCGAACGGCGTGGACATGCTGCGCCTCGACGATCGATGCCGTGAGGTCAGCCGTGATGAACGGGTTCCCGTCCCGGTCGCCACCCACCCATGTCCCGAACGAGATCGGGCTCCGATCGATCGGGACCTCGATCCCGAGACGGGCGAGTTCGTTCGCATACGAATCGAGAACCTCCGGTACCGCTCCTCGGAACATCTCGTCGAAGTAGTACATCACCGCAATGGCTTCGTCCTGGGGGTTCGGCCGCCCACGTCTCAGCTCATCCGTCTGCCAGATCAGGTCGATGAGTTCGGCGATCCGCCTGTCCACCTTGCGGAGGTCCGCCGGGGTCGCCCTGGTGTCGAGCCGTTCACGCAGCAGCATCGCAATCGCATTGAGCTTCGAAAGGATCGACCGTCGCGACGCTTCTGTCGGATGAGCGGTGAAGACCGGGCGGACATCGAGTCTGGCCAGGAGGGCGTCTACCTCGACCGGGTCGAGTCTGGCCGCGGCGATCTGGTCGACAGACCGCTCGAGCCATCCCCGGCTGCGAACCATCCGCGCCGACGATTCGTCGAGCCTGTGCGTCTGCTCCGCGACGTTCGCGAGATAGAAGTACGTCGTGAACGCACGCACGAGCGTCTCGAGCTGTTTGACATCCAGATCGCCGAGGACGCTGTCGAGGGCGTCGTCATGTGACGGTGAAGAGCCGCGCAGCGATCGTGTTGCGGACCGCACCGTCTCGACGAGGTCGAGGAGGTCGCGACCCTCCTGGCGCACGAGCGAGTCACCGAGTTGGTGGCCGAGTCTGCGGATGTCGGACCGCAGCGCCTCGTCCTGTGGTCCGAGATCCGACGAGGTCAGTTCATCCATGGATTGCACTGCACCAATGTCGATTTCATCCGCCACCTGCCTCGTCGTCAACGACCGTAGCGGCGTTCCCTTCGTGTGAAATCGCGCAGCGCCCGCAGGAAGTCCACATATCGGAAGGCGGGCCAGTAGACATCGACGAAGGAGTACTCGGCGTAGGCGGCCTGCCACAGGAGAAACCCGCTCAACCGTGCCTCACCGGATGTGCGTAGGACGAGGTCAGGGTCAGGGAGATCCGATGCGTACATCTTCGAAGACATGGCTTCGTTGTTGATGTGGTTTGCGATCTCGGCAGCGGAAACTCCTTGCGCTGCGAGACCGTCCACAAGATCCTTGACGGCGTCGACAATCTCCTGTCGACCGCCGTACGCAACCGCGATGGTCACCTTGCGCGATCCGGCGTCGCATCGGCCCTCGAGGCGTTTCGCCGCCGCGACCAGGTCGCTCGGCAACAAATCAAGGCTGCCGATGAACCGCACCCGCACGTCCTGTCCTGCGGGGGTATCGGGGATCCGCTCGAACATCTCGATGAGAACGTCGTAGTACGGGAGGAGTTCCGCTTCGGGTCTACCGAGATTCTCAGTCGAGAGCAGCCAGCAGGTCACAGCCTCGATGTTGAGGTCCGCCGTCCACCCGAGAAACTCGACGAACTTCGCCATTCCGACCCGGTACGACGCGGCGTAATCGGGGAGACCTTCTGCCCGGGCATACCTGCGATGCCCGTCGTGGATGACCCCGACGTGTTTCGGCATGGCATCACGGTCGAGGTCACGCAGGAGGTGATCCTCGTACATGCGATAGATGGGTTTGAGCGCAGTGTCCTTGAACGACACGCTGGACTCCCTGGTTGGTCAATCGCTTCAATCGTAGATGGAAACCGCATACTGGGTAGTCGGGGGATGAGGTAGCCTCTTGGCAATGAGCGCACCGCGTTGGACCATCGGCAAGATGCAGAACCCCATACGGGGAATTCTGCATGGCTCAGCCGCGGTCGCAGCTGTCGTCGCGAGCACGTTTCTCATCGTCAAGGCACCGAACTGGGGGATCCGGATCGGTGTCATCGTGTTCGGCATCGCACTCGTCGCGTTGTACACGACGAGCTCGCTCTACCACTCCGTTCCATGGCGCGAGGCTGCGAAGCGCCGTATGCAACGGCTCGATCACACGATGATCGTCGTCCTCATCGCAGGTACCTATACCCCCGTGGTGATCGCCACGCTCGACGGGCCTCTTCGTTGGACCGTGCTCGCGGTTGCGTGGGGAACCGTGCTGATGACCGCAGCGCAGCACATCTTCTTCCCACGCGAGAGTCAGGCGTTTTCGATGGCGCTCGGCGCCGGAATGGGCTGGCTCGGTCTCACCATCGGCTGGAAGGTGGTCTCGGAACTCGGTTGGATCGCCTCCGGTCTCGCCCTCCTCGGAGGCATCATCTACACCGTCGGGATCGTCGTTGTCGCAACCAACCGCCCACGCCTGTGGCCCCGGGTGTTCTCATACCATGAGCTGTTCCACGTGATGGTCATCACCGCCTCGGTCGTCCACTTCGTCGTCGTATGGAGATATGTGCTTCCGGCGGCGGCGTAACAGCGCAGAGGACAGAGGACAGAGGACAGAGGACAGAACCGCTGTGCCGGGCTGTGAACTGTGAACTGAGAACTCAGAACTCGGAAGCCAAAAGCTAAAAGCTGCGCAGCTATCCCTTTGGTCCCGGGACGCGCAGAAGGAGGAGCCGGCCGGTCTGGTAGCCGCCGTTGTGGAAGCCGTAGGTCTCGCCCTCGGCGATGTGGATCACGTCCCCGGTCTTCAGACGCACGATGACGTCATCGACGGTGAATTCGATCTCGCCGACGATGCAGATGTACATGCGATGCGTCTTGGCGTTGACCCTCGGTTCGCGGTCCGCACCGACCGGTACGACGATTTCGGCGAACGACGCGTCCGTGAACGCCTCAGGTGTCAGTTCCCGCAGTTCGAGATCCCCGAATACGAAGGGGGCTGCGTCAGAGTATTGCTTGAGTTCCATCGGGCACAGGGTACTGCGTGTCGCAGGGACTCGTCGTCCGTGTCAGAGGTTCATCGAATAGGCAAGGAGAATCAGTCCGACAAGCGCCACACCAGGCACGATGCCGATGATGAGCGCCACCCAAATCGGTCGGATCTTGAAGATTCTGTCGTCGTCTTCTTCTGCCACGCGCCATTCCTTTCGCGGGATCCATCGTACACACGCGGAATCGAGTCCTCACATCGGCGACGCGCACGGAAGGGCGACGGCCCGTTGCCCAGCGCGTACAATCGTCCTGTGGACGTCGATGACTACCTGGCCGAACAGCCCGAACCCCAGCGCGGCACCTTGGGTGCGTTGAGGGAGACACTCCGCGCCATCCTTCCTGAGGCCGAGGAGACGATCTCGTACGGTATGCCCGCATTCAAGATCGACGGCAAGGCGATTGCGGGGTATGCGGGTTTCAAGAACCACTGCAGTCTCTTTCCGCACTCCGGTTCCGTCCTCCCCACGCTGGCCGACGAGCTCGATGGCTATGAGTGGTCGAAGGGGACGCTCAAGTTCCCCATCGACGAGCAGCTCCCCGAGCAGCTCGTACGCAGCGTCGTTTCCCGAAGGCTCGAGCAGCTCGGTATCGCCGCTTGACCGAACCGAGAAAACTCCGCTACGAGATCACCTTGTCGGATCGGAAATCGACGGACACGGCACATCGCGTGTCCACGAGACCACTCGAACCCTCTGATCGCGATGAGCTCGCCCGTCTGATCCTCGACGCCTACCTGGGCACGATCGACTACGAGGGTGAGACCATCGTCGAAGCAGGTGAGGCCATCGACGATTGGCTCGACGGGGGACCTCTGCTGTTGCACTCCCACGCCGCACTTGTGGATGAAACGATCGTCTCGGCGACGCTCACCACGATATTCGAGGATGCCCCTTTCATCGCCATCGTGATGACGCATCCGACGTTCAAGGCGCAGGGATACGGCACGGCCGTCGTCACAGCGACACTCGACAGTCTTCGCGAGGACGGCCATGACAACGTCGCTCTCTACATCACAGAAGGCAAC
>CAZDIQ010000115.1:0-4173 GCA_964505525.1 uncultured Acidimicrobiaceae bacterium
GCTGCCGAGGTTGTGGCGGAGGCAACCGTGAGCTTCTCCTTGAACAAGAGACCATATTCGACGATGCCGAAGACAAGCAGGATGAGAAGAGGAAGCACGATCGCCATCTCGACGATCGCCGCTCCGGATTCGTTGTCTTTCCGCTTTCTGAACACTCGAAACCTCGTCATCTGTTGTCAGCCCTTCGGCGGTCGTGGCGTGAATCGCTGACCACTCTTTGTCGTCACGATCCCCAGCCAGGATTCCACCACTCGCCAGCGCTTTGGCTCATTATCGGCGTTATCGGGAAATACTTGAATGGGTCTTTCGCCCTACGAGAAGCACGTTCGACCACTAACTGCGCGCAAGTCGATCGATGGCTTTCTCCCGTTTCCTGACGAGCGCCGACCGGTCGCGACGCAACTTTGCCACATATCGTTCGGCCCGATCGACGTCCTTCCTGGTCATCCGAGCGATCTGTCGGTCCTCCGCATTGTCGGAGACGAGAGCGTCGCGTCGTGCATCATCATCGATGTGGCGCAGGACACCAACCTCAGCTTCGCCGAGTGCAATCTCTTCATCGAGAGCCGCAATCTGCGCGTTCATCGCATGGATGGCTTGAAGTTTGCTGCTCGACATATGTGTATTCAGATTCAAGATTCCAGATCCAAGATTCGTACCGGGAGGGGGACTTGAACCCCCACGAGCTTGCGCCCAGTGGATTTTGAGTCCACCGCGTCTACCATTCCGCCATCCCGGCATGGGGAGTGCAGGGTACCGGAAAGCGAATACTGAGTATCGGGGATCTGAGTACCGAATACCGAATACCGAATACCGATCCGGTCTGTCCTCAGTCCTCTGTCCTCTGTCCTCTGTCCCTCGCCATTGCTTTCGCGAACGACCTCACCGCCTCGGTCAGCGACCCTCTTGCGTGCTCCGGCGTTTCCGCCTCCATCACTCGGCGGACGATGGTGGTGCCGACTATGACGCCGTCGCCGTGCCTGGCTGCCTCTGCGGCCTGGTCGGGGGTCGAGATGCCGACACCGAACACGATCGGGATGTCAGAGATCGATCGGATCCGAGCCGCGAGTCCAGCGGTGTTCGTCGAAGTCAATACCCGCTCCCCTGTGACGCCGACCTCAGCGATCGCATAGATGAACGCAGGGGAGGCATCGACAACACTCCGGAGTCTGGCATCGGTCGTCGTCGGTGCGGCGAACAACACCAGTCCGATTCCCGCACGCGACGCTGCTGCGGCGAAGGGGGCGGACTCGTCCACAGGAAGATCGGCAATGATGACACCCGCTGCACCGATCCCTGCCGCGCGATCGAAGAAGTCATCGAGACCACGACGCAACACGGGATTGGTGTAGGTCATGAGGAGCACCGGCTTTCCGGTGACCTCGATCACCCTCCGCGCGACGTCAAATGCGACGTCGACCGTCACACCATTGTCGAGCGCGTGCTGACCTGCTGCCATGATGACCGGACCATCCATGAGGGGATCCGCATACGGAATCCCGACCTCGAACCCATCGGCCCCCGCATCGGCCATGGCGACAAACAGGTCGACCGATTCGTCCGGGGAAGGAATCCCAGCAGTGAGATATGGCAGCAGGACTGCGCGGTTCTCACTTCTACCGAGTTCGAAGAGAGAGTCAAGTTTCTCGATGCCGGTCCTCATGTCAGTCATACATGGCTGCAATCTGCTGCACATCCTTATCGCCACGACCCGACAGGTTGAGCACGACAGTCTTGCCGGCCAACAGCTTGCGTTCCCGGGCGATCCACGCCAGCGCATGACTCGACTCGAGGGCGGGAATGATGCCTTCGGTGCGACACAGCAGGTGGAACGCCTCAAGGGCCTCGTCGTCGGTCACGCTTTCGTACTGCACAAGATGTTCGTCCTTGAAGAACGAGTGTTCCGGCCCCACACCCGGATAGTCGAGGCCGGCGCTTATGGAGTGAGCTTCGAGAACCTGTCCCGATTCGTCCTGGAGCATGTAGGTCATTGCTCCGTGGAGGACGCCGGGCGAACCGTGCCCGAGCGACGCACCGTGTTTGCCACTCGAGACGCCAAGACCCGCCGCCTCGACGCCGACGAGAGCGACGCCAGGATCACCCACGTAGGGATAGAAGATGCCCATAGCGTTCGATCCACCTCCGACCGGGGCGACGATCACGTCCGGGGTGGGGTGATCCGGTGAACCGTCCATGGAGGCCTTCAGTTCCTCGCCGATCACCTTTTGGAACTCCCTGACGATCCACGGGAACGGGTGGGGACCCACGACCGATCCGATGATGTAGTGGGTGGTGTCGACCGATGCGACCCAGTCGCGCAACGCCGCGGACACCGCATCCTTGAGTGTCCCGGCTCCGTCGAGGACGGGTATCACCTGTGCACCGAGCAGGCGCATGCGGTAGACATTCAGCGCCTGGCGTTCGATGTCCTTCTCCCCCATGTACACGGCGCACTCGAGCCCGAGCAGGGCGCACGCGGTGGCCGTCGCGACACCGTGCTGACCTGCACCGGTTTCGGCGATGACCCTTGGTTTGCCCATCCTCTTTGCGAGCAGGCCCTGACCGACCGTGTTGTTGATCTTGTGGGCGCCCGTGTGTGCAAGATCCTCTCGCTTCAGCCACAGGTCGACACCGAGTTCCTCAGACAGGCGTTTTGCGTTGTACACAGGAGTGGGCCGACCGACGAACGTGGCGAGAAGATGGTTCAGCTCGTTGTGGAACGATTCGTCTGCCCACGCTTCCACGAAGTGCGCCTCGAGTTCTGCAAGCGCAGGCATGAGGGTCTCGGGTGCGAACGCGCCTCCGAAATCCCCAAAGCGGCCAGCCTCATCCGGTCGCTCGTACTTCATATGGACTTCGCCCTCTCGATGAAGGCGACGATGGTACCCGGGTCCTTCTTGCCCGGGGAAGTTTCGAGTCGGGTCGACGCATCGACTCCGAACGGATGCATGGATGCGATCGCCTCGGCGACGTTGTCGACACCGAGGCCACCAGCCAGCACGAAGGGTCGTCCCGGCGAGTCGAGGAGTGTCCAATCGAATGCGACGCCTGTGCCTCCGTGGAGAGTGGCCGACGCGTTGTCGAACAACGGCATCGCCTGCGACGGGATTGATGCGAGATCCGTCGACGGTGCACCGTGCCCGACGCTCACCGGATGGAGCGCGAGATATCCGGCATCGATTGCCTCGGCGGCCACTTCGGTTGCGTGGAGGCCATGGTTCTGGATTCCGTCTGCTCCTGTGGCCTCGGCAGCCGCCAACGCCTCATGCGGGAGAAGGTCGACCGTCACGATGAACGTGGCGATCGGGACGCCTTCGATGAGCGACGCTGCCCGTGGGATGTCGAGGTGGCGGGGAGAATCGGCGGCGAGGACGAATCCGACGGCATCGGCACCGCCGTCCACCGCTGCAGCCAATGCAGCCTCGTCGGTGATCCCGCAGATCTTCACCCACGTCATGGGATCGCCTTGAGCGAGCTCAGGAGTCCGGCGGGGTCCTCGCTGCGCACGAGCGCCTCTCCGACCAGGATCGCGTCGTAGCCGGCAGCGGCCATCCGACCGGCACCATCTGGTCCAGAGACTCCGGATTCAGCAACCGAAAGACACGTGGCGGGTAGCAATGCCGCGGCACCCTCGGCCACGGACAGGTCGGTGACGAAGGTGTGGAGATCCCGATTGTTCACGCCGATCACATCAGCCCCGACATCGACCGCCCGAACAACCTCGTCGTGGGTGTGCGCCTCGACGATGGCAGCGATGCCGATGTGCCTCGACAACTCGAGTAGCTCGGTCAGTGCACTGTCGGTCAACGCTGCAACGATCAAGAGGATCGCGTCCGCCTGCGCCGCTCTGGCCTCCCACACCTGGGACGGCCGCCGTGTGAAGTCCTTGCGGAGCACCGGCACCGACACTGCCTCCCGCACCGCCCTCAGGTCGTCGAGCGATCCCCCGAAGAAGTGTGGTTCGGTGAGCACCGAGATGGCATCCGCCCCACCGGCTTCGTATGCGATCGCACGCTCGACGGGATCCATCCCGATGTTGATGTCGCCTGCCGAAGGAGAGCGACGCTTGATCTCGGCGATGACCGACAAGCCGGGCTTGGCGATGGCGTTCCTGAAGTCGCGCACCGGTCCCGCGTCGGCGGCCTCGGTCTCGAAGCGTTCACGAGACGCGTC
>CAZDIQ010000115.1:4273-5758 GCA_964505525.1 uncultured Acidimicrobiaceae bacterium
CGCAGTCCGATGGCGGTGTCGATCGTGCCCGAGAAGTCGACATAGCCGACAGCTCCTGCGTAGGGACCGCGGGCCGTCGGTTCCAACGCATCGATGATCTCCATCGCACGGACCTTCGGCGCACCCGAGACGGTGCCGTGGGGAAAGGTTGCTCGCAGAACATCAATCGGTCCGACGCCCGGCGCAACGTCACCCGAGATCCCCGACACGATGTGCATGACATGGGAGTAGCGCTCGATCACCATGACCTCGTCGACCGTCACTGTGCCGAAGGTACAGACCCGACCCAGATCGTTGCGGGCCAGATCAATGAGCATCACGTGTTCTGCCCGCTCTTTCGGATCCGCGAGGAGCTCTCGCTCGAGTGCGAGATCCTCTGCCGCGTTCGCCCCCCTCGGCCGCGTGCCCGCGATCGGTCTGGAATGGGCGACGCCGTCGCGGACCCGCGTCATGAGTTCGGGCGACGAGCCGACGACCGACAAGTCACCCGAACGGACGATGAACATGAAGGGCGAGGGGTTCACGAGCCGAAGCGCCCGATACACCGCAAACGAGTCGCCACTGAACTCAACCTCGAACCGGAGCGATGGCACAATCTGGAAGGCGTCGCCCGCGACGATGTGGTCGACGGCGATGGTGACATTCCCCTCGAACGCTTCGCGCGTCAGGTTGGCTTTGGCTTCTGGGACTGACGTGAACGACGGCCGAGATGCCGTACTCGCCGGCTTGCTCTCGCCCAGCCGTTCGATCGCCTCTTCGAGGGCACGGACCGCTGCTCCATAGTCTGCGGTCGGATCGTCCCCGACGTACACGTTGCGAATCAGCGTGATGGTGTCTCGTAACCGGTCGAACGCCGCCACGCCTCCTGCGAACTGCCACACCATCTCGGGGAGGTCACGGTCGTCGTTCGGACCATCGGGGAGATGTTCGATGTACCGCACGACGTCGTACGCCAGGAATCCCACCGCTCCCGTATGGAGAGGTGGAACCGGTCCCGGGAGGGACAATTCGGTCTCGTCAGGAACGGTGAAGTGATCGATGAGACCTTCGAGGACCTGGAGCGGATCCCCGATGGGAAGCTCGACCCAGGTTTCGTCCACCGAGCAGACTCCGTGGCGTGCCTCGACCGTGAATGCCGGATCCCATCCGACGAACGACCACCGTGCCCACCGTTCACCACCCTCGACGGACTCGAGCAGAAACCCGTCTCCCGATCCTGTCAGCCGATCAAAAACCGAGACCGGTGTCTGCTGATCCCCGAGCACCTCGACGGCCACCGGAACAACGCGATAGCGCGATGCCAGGTCCAGAAAGTCTTCAAGCGACAGGGAAACGTGCATCGGATGAGGCTAGTGGGGAGTTCACACCTTGGATGATGGATGATGGATGATGGATCAGCATCCCGAATACCGAATACCGAGGAGTGTTTCCGCGTACCCTGGGTTCGGCGGGTACATAAATGTGGGTCCCCAGCCCACAGAACGG
>CAZDIQ010000116.1:0-5753 GCA_964505525.1 uncultured Acidimicrobiaceae bacterium
GTGTCGTCAAGGACGATACGCCCCGTCTGGAGTACATAGCCGCGGTCTGCGATCGACAGCGCCATGTTTGCGTTCTGCTCCACCATGAACACGGTGACGCCCGCGTCATTGATCCGTTCGATGATGTCGAAGTTCTGCTGCACGAGAACCGGTGCAAGACCCATGGAAGGCTCGTCCATCAACAGCACCTTCGGTTTCGCCATGAGTGCTCTGCCGACGGCGACCATCTGCTGCTCACCACCCGAGAGCGTTCCAGCCTTCTGACCGAGCCGCTCTTTGACCCTTGGGAACATCGCAAAGATGTCCTCCATGTCCCCGTCGAGTGCCTCTCGATCGGTCCTCAGATACGCACCGATCTCAAGATTCTCCTTGACCGTCATCCGTTTGAAGAGTCTGCGGTTCTCGGGAACCATGGTGACACCCTTTGCCACGATCTCGGCGGTCGTCGCACCGGTCATTCGTTCCCCGTCGATGATCACATCACCGCTTGAGGGGTGGACCATGCCAAGGATGGTCTTGAGCGTCGTCGTCTTGCCCGAGGCGTTCCCCCCGAGGAGACAAACCATTTCTCCCGGCAGGATCGACAGGTTCACATCCTTGAGCACATGGACGGGTCCGTAGTGGACGTTGATGTCCCTGAACTCGAGGATCGGTTGCACGTCACTCATCGGACTTCTCCGCAGGTCGACCGAGGTACGCCTCGATGACGTCGGGATTCGTCGAGACCTCGCTGTACACGCCCTCGGCAATCTTGACGCCGTGGTCGAGGACGACAACGCGGTCGGACACGTCCCGCACAACGCGCATCTCGTGTTCGATCACCACAACAGTGAGCCCACGTTCGTCTCGCAGCCGGTTGATGAGTTCGGTCATCTCCGCCGTCTCGCGTGGATTCATGCCAGCGGTGGGTTCGTCGAGGAGGATCAATTCCGGTTCGGTCGCCATGGCTCGTGCAATCTCGAGTCTGCGCCTGTTGGCATACGACAACACGAAAGCCGGCTGGTCCCACCGGTAACCCTTGAGTCGTTGACCGAAGAAGGAAAGAACCTCCTTGGCCTTCTCCTCGATCATCCGCTCCTCCCGACGGAAACCCGGAGTGTTGAGGAGGGCCCCGAACACACCGGTCGATGTCCGGCTGTGCTGGGAGACCATCACATTCTCGAGCACCGTCATGTTCGGAAAGAGCCTGACGTTCTGGAATGTCCGTGCAATGCCCAACTCGGTGATTTCGTGCGGACGGTGACCACCGATGTCGAGACCGTTGAACGCGATCGTGCCCGAGTCGGGCGAGAAGTACCCGGTGATCGTGTTGAAGAAGCTGGTCTTCCCTGCACCGTTCGGACCGATGACCGACACGATCTGTCCCTTGTCGATGTGGAAATCGACACCGTCGAGTGCCTGTACACCGCCGAAACCCTTGCGTAGCTGTGTGATCTCAAGAAGCGGCATCAGGTTCACCCTCCTGCCCGTCGAAACCGGGATCACCTGTCAGCCAGGCATCCTGGCTCATCTCGTCCTGGTGCAGCTCTCGCTGTCGTCTGACGCTCGGCCAGAGACCTTCAGGTCTCTTCAACATCATGACGACGAGAATCGCGCCATAGATCAGAAGCTTGTATTCCCCGAACTCGGCGAGAAGGCCCGGCTGGGTGGGTCCACCGAGCACACCGATGAGCACTACCGAGCCGACGATGACGCCGGGTATCGATCCCATACCACCGACGATCACGACGACGAGGATGATGATCGAAACGAGCAGCCTGAACGAGATCGGGAACACGACACCGACCTTGATGGCGAAGATCATGCCTGCGAACGAGGCGAGCACGGCACCCGTCACGAACGCCAAGAGCTTGACGGACGTGGTGTTGACCCCCATCGCCTCGGCAACGTCCTCATCCTCACGCAGTGCCGACCACGCCCGACCGGTCCGTGAAGCCTGCAACCGCCACGAGACATAGATAGCGATCGCGGAGAACACCGCGGTCATGTAGAAGATCGATTGTGAATTCGTCCCCTGGATCTCGACCGGACCGACCCAGGCGTTGGGGACGTTCGTGATTCCCTGCGCTCCACCGAAATAGGGCGAGAGCCAGTCGGACAGGAGGAGGATCCTGATGATCTCGCCGAACCCGAGCGTGACGATTGCGAGATAGTCACCGCGCAGCCGGATGACCGGAGTACCGACAAGGACACCCGCGATCGCAGCGGTGAGCACCACGATCGCCATCACGAGCCATCCCTCCCATGACAGGAAGTCGAGTGTGAGCATCGGGTTCCAGGTCGGGGACAACGGCGAAGTCAACACGGCGGTCGTATACGCACCGACAGCGAAGAAGGCGACGTAACCGAGGTCGAGCAGACCTGCTGAACCGACCACGATGTTGAGACCGAGCCCCATCAGGACGAACAGACCGACGTTGGCGAACAGTTCGTTGGTCAAGCCACCCACGAACATGGGGACGAGAATCACAGCGATGATGGTCACGACGATCGCGATGATGTTGTTGCGACGCAACTGTTCCTTCGGCAGGGCCATGCGCTCCTGGCGACGCTGGTCAAGACTCTTGCCTGAGGATTGGAAGCCGGCCAAACCGAACACGAGGGCAATGATGACCGCCGCCTCGGGTGTCAAGCCCCCACGCGTCGCGTAGATGAAGTCGGCGATGAACTCGAGGTTGAGGCCCTGGAACAGATCCGTGACGACAAGCTCGAGCATCGCGAACAGCAGCACACCCGCGACCGCGAACGCGAGCATCCGCCTGACCTTGGGGGAAGCCACGTGGAGCGCCCCGCCGAGGAGTCCGAGCACTCCGCCTGCGAGGATCCATATCGCCGCGGGGGTCGCCAGTCCCCGGTTGAAGGTGAGAAGCGTGACAAGTGACGGAAGAAGCTTCGAGAAGATCGCTGTGAGGTCGAACCGATCAACGATGATGATGAACAGCGTGAAGTACATCCCACCGAGGGCGCCGGTCACAAGCCCCGAAATGAGATTCCGCTCGCCTGTCGCCGGTACGACGCCACCGTCGGCGATCTTTTCAGACCCGGCGATGTATCCGAAGTAGATCGGTACCCACGCAACCGCAACGAACCCGAGACTCAACCAACCCTCGATCAACGTCCGTTTGTCGAGTGTCGAAACCATGCCGATCGCTGCGATGAACGACAGTGTGAGGCCTGCAAACGCACCCCAGCGCTGGACCCTCGACCAGTCGACAGGTGTCGGATCGGGTGAGCTCACAGTCGTTTCGGGCGCGACAGTATCAGTCATCAGGCGCGGTCCTCCTCTCCGAGCTGCTCACCGAACAAGCCTGCAGGTTTGAATATCAGGACGAGCACCAAAGCGGTGAAAGCGACCACGTCCTTGAGTTGGCTGAGGCCGGGAATGACGATGGTCCACCCGAAGATCCCGGTGAGACCGAGGGCGATGGCCGCACCGCCGAACATCACAAGACTCGTCCGCGAGACGAACCTGCCGAGGACAACGACCGCACCGCCGACGACGAGGAACGTGATACCGAGCGCTGTGGGAATCTGCCACGCAAGCCCGCGGAGGATCACGTTGGGGCCGAGACCCTCGAACAGACCGAGCAGGATGCCACCGAAGAAGGCACCCACGATGTTCCCGATGCCTCCGAGAACCGCCGCGGTGAATGCCTTGATGCCAGGAAGAAACCCTGTGATGTATGAGACGCCACGGAACAAGAGACCCCACAGGATCGCCGCGATCCCCGCCATGGCACCACCGATGGCGAACGTCATGACGATGACCCTGTTGACATCGATGCCCATCAGGGCCGCGATCTCCTTGTCCTCGGCAACGGCCCTCATGGCGCGACCCGTTGCCGACCGTTCGACGAACAGCCAGAGCCCTGTCATCGACAGCACCGCAATCACGATGACCAGCAATGTCGTGCCCGAGATCTGGAACCCGAGGATGTCGCGTTGCTCGCTCAACCAGTCAGGAGCCCTGGGATAGACCTTGACGGCGGGGCCGACGAGCAGCAACACGGCGTTCTGGATGAAAAAGGAGATACCGATCGAGGTGATCAGCGGGATCAATCGGGGGGCGTTGCGCAGCGGTCGGTAGGCAATGCGTTCGATGAGAACGGCAGTGACCGTCGAACTGGCCATCGAGATCACCAGGACCAGGACGATCGCGATGAGGAAGTTCGCCTCCCACAATCCCGCTTGGTCAAGGGCGTCTGCGGCGAAGACGCCGACGATCGCCCCGACCATGAACACCTCGCCATGGGCAAAGTTGATGAACCCGAGCACGCCGTACACCATCGAGTATCCGAGGGCGATGAGGCCGTACATCGACCCTTGTGCGATACCGGCGACGATCAGTTGCTTCCACGCCTCAAGCGTGAGCCCATTGCCCTCGAGACCGAGAGCGATCGCACCGAAGAATCCCCACGCGATGACGAAGATCGCCATGATCCTGATGGCCCATAGAAACGAGTCCGTCCAGGAGAAACGGAAGGAGCGCGTTCTCGGGGGTGCTACGGACGTTGTCGTTGTCATCGGTGGGAGGATTCAAGCAGAAAGCCGGCGCCACTGTCGGCGCCGGCTTTCATGCAACGTGTCAGACTCTGCCTCTAGTTGGCCGAGTACTCGAAGACGATGTTCGACTTGCCGAATGACACATCGGATGGGTCCGTGTGCTCAACAACAGAGATCCGTTGTGAACCACAGTCGCCGAACTCATCGCAAGCCAGCGTTCCGATGATGCCACCGAATCCGCTGGTTGCCGTGAGGGCATCGCGCAGTGCCTGGCGGTCGATGAACAAGCCACCGTCAGCCAATGGGACAGCGACCTGATCGATCGCCGACAGCAGCAACACCGTTGCGTCATAGCTGTGTGCCCAGAAAGCAGCGGAAGGCTCTTCACCGTACGTTGCCCGGTACTGGGCGAGGAAGTCGTCTGCGGTCGTGCCGAGCTCTGACTGGTTCGTCCCGTAGTCCAGGTTCGGACCCGAGAAGAACACGCCAGCGGACTCCGCCAACTCCATGAAGTTGTCGACGAGCAGACCATCGGCAGCAATCATCACGACGTCGCCGAGCCCTGCAACATCCTGCGCCTGCTGGACGAGGAAGCCACCTTCTGGCATGAAGATCGGGAAGAACAATACTTCTGGACTTTCCGCGGCAATCTCGGTGAGAACGCCCGTCATGTCCGTATCGCCCTTGTTGACTGCCGTGGCCACGACGATCTCACCACCGAGTGCCTTGAACGCATTCTCGAATGCGCTTGCAAGACCCTGGGTGTACGGGTCACCATCGTGGAGCGTGGCTGCCTTCGTGAGACCGAGTTGGCCGTACACGAACTCTGCAACGGCTGCACCCTGGTACAGGTCGTTGTGTGCCGTGCGGTAGTAGCCGGGGTGGAAGTCAGGACCAGCGGTCCCGTTCAAGTCAGATGTAAGGCCAGGAGCCGTGTTCGATGGCGAAATGAGTACGCCACCTGATTCTGAAATGAGCGGTGATGCGGCCGTACCAGCACCCGAGCATGACGTTCCGATCGTGCCTACGACCTGCTCATCGGCGACGATGGTCTGGGCAGAACCCTGACCACCTTCAGGTGAGCACAGGTCGTCGAGGGGCGTACCCAGGTTGACCGTGAAACCCTTGATGGGGCCGTAGTTGTCGATGGCGATTTCTGAACCACGAAGGTTCGGAACACCGAGGAACGCGACGTCACCAGAGATGGCCTGCAATGACCGGATCTGGATCTCTCCGCCTGCGGGGACCGT
>CAZDIQ010000117.1:0-2622 GCA_964505525.1 uncultured Acidimicrobiaceae bacterium
ATCCATAATCCATAATCCAGAATCTGCGAGCGAAGCAAGCCATCAGTCATACACGCCTACCAGATAGGTGCTTCCGTCCCTGATCTCGCAGAGGTAGGCGCCTGCTGATGTGACGATCTGGTACCGGTCGGCTGGTGATTCGCCGTTCCACCATCGTCCGACGCTTCTCCACGGACCCGCCCACGACAGAACGGGTTCCCACCGGCTCTTGAGACGAACCTGTTCCGGCATGCCGTCAACCCATGAGATCTCGAACGGAACCGGTTCGGGTGGCACGAGCGCCGGAGCGGGACTCGGGATCCGCCCCGGCCAAGGAGCCTTCGGATCATGGGTTGGTTTCCCGATCTCGTCCCCCCAACGGGTCCAGAGCACCTGCTGGGAAGGATCCCGACCGCCTTGTGGCGAAGCAACGAGCAGGTTGTCGGCTCCTGCGATCGCCTGGACCTCCATGAAGGCCCGTTGCCGCTCTTCGAAGGACACCGCATCCTCGGTGAGGGCCATCTGTCGTCCCGAACCCGACAGATCGGCTGGTTCAAGCCTGAGCGTGACGAGACCTCCCCGTATTCCTGCCGATACACCGTCTATCCAGGCACGCAACTGCCATCTGACCCTGTCGGCCAAAGTACGGTCATTGAACGGGTCTGCGGTCCTCCACGTCCGTGACCGTTGGGTACCGTCACCCGCTGTTGCCGTCACGATGACTCGATGCGGCGCCACTCCCCCTGCCGCGAGGTTTCCCATGAGGCGCTGGGAGAGATTCCTTGCTGCAAACGATGCCTGTTCCATGTCGTTGCACGGTGGGTCGAACTTCATCTCCACGGCGGGGTCAGACGGGATGGTCCTCGGATCAACCGTACGGTCGAGTCCTCGTGCAAGGCGCTGTGCGTCAAGACCCTGCCGACCGAACCTCGTGACAATGGCGTGCTTGGGCAACTCGGCGAGGGCTCCAAGGGTGGTGATCCCGAGCCATCGGAATGTCGCAGCAAGGTCTTCGCCTGCAAGGGTCCCCACGTCAAGAGATGCACGGAACACCTCATCATCGGTCACGAGATACTCGGGAAGGTCGATGGTCGTCAACCTCGCAGCCTGATATGCGGCAAAGGGACCCGCCGCAAGACCCATGCGATGGTCGCCACCGAAGGTGTCGAGCTCCTTGCGAATCCGCTCGACCAGGGGCACCTCTCCCCCGTAGTACTTCACGGCACCACCTATCGGGATGAACATCAATCCCGGCGCCGATATCTCGACCTTGGGTACAAGGGACTCGATGGTCACGACCACAGGTTCGAAACGGGCCATATCGGCCGTGTCATCGGCAACCACGGTCACGATGTTCGGGCAGATCGCCTCTGCTGAACGACGAGCCATACCAACGGTCACCCCAGCGGCGGCCGCCGGTTCGTTGCAGGCAACCACCTTGTTCGCATCGTCGATTGCCTGGGCCGGAAGGTCATGCGAGATGTCTGGCCGTCTGAGCGCCCAGGTGGGGTACCACACGCAGATCGTTCGTTCCATCGTCCTCTACTTCGATTGTTCGTTCCCGACCCCTGGTGGATTTGCCAGAGGCATCAAGCAGTGTCCGTCGGACCGTGAGATGACCGTGACCGGCATCGGTGCCATCCCACTCGACGGATCTTGCGGACAGGTGCAGATGGGCAATGCCTCGGGGGATGTCTCCCCTGAGTGAGCGGAGCACCAACGGCGTCCGCTTGGTCCGTGCCTTGGCTGCGAGCTTGCGGAGAGCCGCATCGCCGACACCGGGAGGAACCTCCGCGTATACCCCTCCGACACCATCGAGCAGGGTGGCCACTATCCGACCCCACCGCACGATGTCGTTGTTGCGCACGACGACGAACCTGTCCGGTTCGATTCCCATTTCCCATACCGCAAGTGGACTGACCCAGCCACGTACATCCAGAAATGCAAGCGTCCCTTGATGTGCATACGGAGCAATGAGTGACAGACCGACCCTTGTCAACCCCGTTCCCGGGAGACCGGAAAGCCCGGCGACCTGCCCGGGACCAAGGGTGAAGATCTCTTCGACCTCACGGATCCGACCATCGAAATCGATGGGCGTTATGTCCTCACGGTGCAGACTTGCTACCACGACTGGTGTCCTCTTCGTCCTGATTCACCAGCGTGCGCCTTCGCCGGACCCATACTCTAGTCGAACATATGTTCGATGGCAAGACGCAAGATTCAAGCTCTCAGCCTTCAGTTCTCAGTTCACAGTTCTCAGTTGACAGTTCACAGTTCACAGTCCGCATCGGGTTCGGCACTCGCTATTCGGTACTCTGTATTCGCTTGCTGACTGTGTACCTGTTTCTTGGATCTTGCATCTTCCCAGCGACACACCGACCGCCCGCAAGGTATGTTTAGGCGACGATGCAGTCGACAAATAGGAGCGTCATATCGTGTCAGTCGCCAAGGTGATCGAGATCACATCTACTTCCCCGGGGTCCTTTGAGGATGCCATCCGCAAAGGCATCGCCAAGGCCCAGCAATCCATCGACGGCATCAAGGGTGCCTGGATCTCGGAACACAAGGTCGAACTCGCCGAAGACGGCACCATCAAGCATTTCCGCGTCGACATGAAGCTCACCTTCGTGTTGCAGTAGGAGC
>CAZDIQ010000117.1:2722-5637 GCA_964505525.1 uncultured Acidimicrobiaceae bacterium
CCGGGGGCTTTCTTGTTTGGCTCGGGCTCTAGATCCCGGCTTCGAACTCGTCCTCGAACGAGACGACCTTGCGGCCGGGCTTGTCCTGGGACGTGGTGTTGTCTGACCTGTTATCACGATCGCGGTTGCGGTCGCGGCCACGGTCATTGCCACGGCCGTTGCGATTCCGGTCGTTACCACGATCGTTGCGGTCATTGCGGTCGTCCGACCGCTCCGCACGGTTGCCGTTGTCATCCTGGGATGAGCTGCGGTCGTCGTACGATCCGGTGTCGTCAGCGTCGTCGCCGGCGGGGGCATCAGCCATATCGAGGCTGACCTTCCCGCGGTCGTCGATCTCGCGGACGATGACCTTGACAGCGTCACCGAGGTTGAGGACATCCTCAACACGGTCGATGCGCTTGTTGCCACCGATCTTGGAGATGTGGAGCAGACCGTCACGACCAGGGAGGATGTTGACGAAGGCACCGAACTTGGTGACGTTGACAACTTCCCCGTCGTAGACCTCACCGATCTTCGCCTCAGGCGGGAACCCGATCGCGAGGATGCGTTCCTTTGCCAGGTTGAGCGACGTGGTGTCAGGTGCACCGACTCGGATCGTGCCGTCGTCGTCGATGTCGATCGACGCGCCGGTCTCCTCTTCGAGTTCGCGGATGGTCTTGCCCTTCGGTCCGATGACCTCACCGATCTTGTCCTTGGGGATCATGACGGCTTCGATCTTGGGAGCGGTCGCTGCCAGTTCGTCACGCGGCTCTGCCAGACATGCGTTCATGGTCTCGAGGATGGTCATCCTCGCCTCACGCGCCTGGTTCATCGCAGCGATGAGGACCTCTGCAGGCAAACCCTCGATCTTCGTGTCGAGCTGGAGTGCCGTGATCATGTCCGGAGTACCGGCCACCTTGAAGTCCATGTCACCGAGGTGGTCCTCCACACCGAGAATGTCGGTGAGGGTGACGAATTCACCATCGTGGTGGATCAGACCCATCGCGATACCCGCAACGGGAGCGTGGATCGGAACACCGGCGTCCATGAGCGACAGCGACGATCCGCAGACCGACGCCATCGAGGACGAACCGTTCGACATCAGGACCTCGGAAACGAGCCTGTATGCGTACGGGAAATCCTCGGCCGGTGGGATGACAGGCAGTACCGCCTTCTCACCGAGTGCACCGTGACCGATCTCGCGACGCTTCGGGCCACGCATGAATCCTGCTTCGCCTGTGGCGAACGGGGCCATGTTGTAGTGGTGCATGTATCGCTTGGATTCCTCGGGGGAAATCGTGTCGAGCATCTGCTCCATCTTGAGCATGCCGAGCGTCGTGATGTTGAGCACCTGGGTCTCACCACGCTGGAACAGCGCCGAACCATGCATGCCGGGTACAACACCAACTTCAGCGGTGAGCTGACGGATGTCGGTCGGACCACGGCCATCGATGCGAACCTTGTCCTTGACGACCCGGCTCCGCATGACGTTCTTGTGGACCTTGCTGAAGGCGGCCTTCGCCTGACCGAGTGCATCCTTGTCGTCACCCAGGGCCAGTGCCTCGAGCACCTCGTCCTTGATGGCGCTTTCTGCGTCCTGGCGTTCGTGCTTCATGACGATCGTGCCAAGCGCTTCGAGCTTCGACTTTGCGAGCTCCTCGACCTTGGCGTACATCTCATCGGAATAGTCGGACAGGATTGTCCATTCGACTGCCTCAGGTGCACCGAGCTTCTCGGCGAGCTCAAGCTGAAGGTCGATCAGGGTTGCGATGTAACCCTTCGACGCCTCAAGGCCGGCCGCGACCGTTGCCTCGTCTGATGCCTGCGCTCCGTCGAGAACCTTGCGGTACCCGTCCTCGGATGCGCCTGCCTCGACCATGGCGATGTCGATGCTGCCCTCTGCGTTACGCTTGCCTGCCACCACGATCTCGAACACGGCGTCATCGCCCTGCTCGTAGGTCGGGAAGGCGACCCAGTCGCCGTCGATGAGTGCGAGACGCACCGCACCGATCGGACCCTCGAATGGAATCGGGCTGACCGTGAGCGCAGCCGATGCGCCGTTGAGCGCAAGGATGTCGTGGGGATTCTCAAGGTCTGCAGCGAGGATGGTTGCCACGACATGGGTGTCGTTGCGATAGCCATCCTTGAAGTTCGGACGAAGTGGACGGTCGATGAGACGAGCAGTCAATGTCGCCTTCTCAGTGGCACGACCTTCACGACGGAAGAACGAACCAGGGATGCGTCCAACAGCGTATGTGCGCTCTTCGACGTCGACGGTCAATGGGAAGAAGTCGACGCCTTCACGAAGACTGCGACTTGCGGTTGCGGTCACGAGGACCTCAGTGTCGCCGACACGCACGAGTGCGCTTCCATCGGCTAGTTGTGCGAGCTTTCCGGCTGTAAGCGAAATTTCTACATCGCCTATGTGCCCGCGAACGGTGGTCTCTGCCACGCGTTTCTCCTTTTGTTGGGGAGATCCGCACAATTGGCAGTGGTCGGTATTCGAGCGGCTGGTTCCGAATACGGACCACTGTCAACTGATACGGTTATCTCCGTGTGATGCGTCCGCTCTATGAATGAAGGTGGCAGACGCCACCTTCATATCGATCGAGCTAGCGACGCAGACCCAATTTTGCAATCAGGGTCCGGTAACGCTCCACGTCTTGTTCCTGGAGGTACCGAAGCAGTCGCCGACGCTTACCGACCATCATCAACAATCCTCGACGGCCGTGATGATCCTTTTTGTGGGTCTTCAGATGCTCGGTGAGGTGGTTGATGCGTTCTGTGAGCAACGCAACCTGGACCTCCGGAGAACCGGTGTCCGTGGCATGCGTGCCATATTCATTTACAACAGTTTGCGTGTCGTTCACGAGGTACTTTCCTACGCGAGTAAGTAGTCGGGCGAATGCCCAACCGGGATGATAGTGGGGTGTTTG
>CAZDIQ010000118.1:0-2109 GCA_964505525.1 uncultured Acidimicrobiaceae bacterium
ACATTTTTGTGGGTCACCAGCCCACAGAATGGGCGGTGTTCGTTCTGTGGGCTGGGGACCTACATTTTTGTACCCGCAGAACCCAGGGTACGCGAGCACAACTCTGCGAACGGAGGGGTCGTATGCTGCCGATCATGGACATCGCGGAAGTTCGCAAGGGGTTTCCTGCTCTCGCTCGTACGGTCAACGGCATTCCTGCTTCGTACCTTGACGGGCCGGGTGGCACCCAGGTACACCAGAGCGTGATCGATGCCATGACCGGGTTCATGGAACGTGGTGGTTCGAACCTGCACGGGCCGTTCGTCACATCACAGGAAACCGACGCCGTTGTCGACACCGCACGGCGGGCGGCGGCTGACCTGCTCGGATCGGATCCCGGCGAGATCGTGTTCGGACAGAACATGACGTCGCTCACGTATGCGATGTCCCGAGCCCTGGCACGGACATGGGACTCTTGGGAGAACGTCGTCGTGACCCGGCTCGACCACGACGCCAACGTGGCACCCTGGATCCAGGCAGCCGAATCCGAGGACGTCGAGGTCCGATTCGTCGACTTCGATCCCGACAACGGCTGCAATCTGGATCCGGAATCCCTCGCCGATGCCCTCGATGAGAACACGGCGCTGGTTGCCTTCTCCGCCGCATCCAACGCAACGGGCACGATCACGGATGCGAAGGCGATCGTCGATGCGGCACATGCGGTCGGTGCGCTCACCTATATCGACGCCGTCCACTACACACCCCACCGCCTCGTGGACGTCGCAGCGCTCGGAACGGACTTCCTCGCCTGTTCGTCCTACAAGTGGTTCGGACCGCACACCGGAATCCTGTACGGACGGCGAAAGCATCTGGAATCGGTCGCGCCGTTCAAACTCCGCCCGTCACCCAACACGGCGCCCGACCGGTGGGAGACGGGAACCCAATCGTTCGAATCCATGGCTGGTGTCGCCGCTGCCGTCGACTACATCGCCTCGCAGGGCCAGGGCGACACACGTCGTGAGCGGATCCGATCCTCTTTCGAAGCAACCGTGGCGTACGAGACACAGATATCGGAGCGGTTCCTCGCCGGAATCTCGGAGATGCCGAACGTCACGCTCTACGGCAGCTCGAGCACGTACGACCGTACGCCGACCTTTGCCATCGAGGTCGACGGCAAGTCGCCTGACGAGGTCGCCACGAGACTCGGCGAGCAGGGGATGTTCGTGTGGTCCGGCGACTACTACGCATGGGAGGTCATGCGAAGGCTCGGAAAACCGAACGGTCTTGTGCGCATCGGGTTCGTCCGGTACAACTCCCTGGAGGAGGTCGACCAGGTTCTCGGAGCCCTGGAGGACCTCACGTGATCGACCCCGCAGTCGCCGCCGTCGGCACCGACGTCCGATCGTTCACCGTCGATGTCACGGTCGCAGCGCCTGTCCACGACGTCTGGCTGGCTTGGACCTCGGCCGAACAGATCGATGCGTGGTGGGGTCCACAGGGATCGAACATCGAGCTGCGCATCGGTGGCCCGTTCGAGATCCTGTTCGACATGGATGTCGCCGAGGGTCTGCGCGGATCCGAAGGGTGCGTGTACCTCGGATACGTCCCCGACGAGATGATCTCGTTCACGTGGAACGCACCACCGCATCTCCCCCTGCGCACGTCCCACACGTGGGTGGTCATCACCTTCACAGGATCGGGGGAGACAACCTCGGTGTCGCTCACCCACACCGGGTTCCTCGAGGGACCCGATTGGGATGACTACATGGCGTACTTCAAGAACGCATGGGCGTACGTGTTGAACCGCCTCGTCGAGCACTGGACCTGAGCGTCACAGACGCAACGCCCCACCACTAGCGTCGATCGTGACACCGCCCAGAAAGGACCACCGTGTTTCTCGTTCGACGCATCTACTCCATCCACCCCGGTCAGGCTCGCAAGGCAGCGACACTCATCGACAAGATCGGCAAGGCATACGAAGAAGCGGGGACCCGCGGTCCGAGCCGTGTCTACTTCAATTCCGGCACGACACCGGGCGACAAGAACACCGTTGTCATGGAGTGGACCGACACGTCGCTCGAGTCCACCTACCGCGACGACCGCGTCCGTGTCGATGTGGGCGACCTGTCC
>CAZDIQ010000118.1:2209-5617 GCA_964505525.1 uncultured Acidimicrobiaceae bacterium
GCTCGAGTCCACCTACCGCGACGACCGCGTCCGTGTCGATGTGGGCGACCTGTCCTCAGAACTGAACGACTGTGCGATCGAGTCCCGCATCGAATTCTGGGAACTCATGACAGAAGAGAAATATCTCTGAGATCAGATGGCAGAGAACAGAGGACAGAGGGCGGAGGGCTCACTGCCTACGGCGTACGGCCCACGGAACCCTTCGATCCATCATCCAAATCCACAATCCTTCTGTGCCAGAAGCTAAAAGCAAAAGCTAAGAGCCTGGTTCCGGTTGACATTCCATGTAGCTGTCGGTGCCGTCTTCCGGGTATTGGATGTGCATGAGGATGAGCGGATTCCATTGTGTGTCTGGCGAGTCGATGACCCATTCGTCGAATGGTGGCGGGGCGGCTATCGCGAACCCGGCATCCACAAGACAGTCGCGGATTTCGCTCAATATTTCGAACCACTCCCGCTGGTCCTCAAGGGTCGACTCCGGACGCTGAGCGATGTGGAGCCCCGCGACACAGCCGGCAATCCGTGCCAGTCCCTCCCGGCGTTCCTCGTCAGGCAACATCGAGTAATCGATCGCGTGGAACCCCTCGCCGAACGATTCATAGGTCACGACATCAAACCCGCCGTCGGCGACACATTCCACAATCAGCAGGTCCGCCGCTGCGAAGTCAACCTCGTCGAACGGAACGCCCGAATAGTCACCGTACCCTTCAACGACATCCACAACCGGCTGAACCTCGTCGACGACCGGGACCCTGTCGCTCCTGCCGAGCTCATTCCCCGCCGCGTCGTACACGAAGAGCGTGATGACCTCCCCGGGCACGACGTCATGTGCAAAGGCCACGACACCACCTGACGGTCGCTGCCACGCGGTCGGTATGCCATCGACGACGAGGAGCGCCACCGACGAATCCTCAGGAAGCATCCCCCAGGCCATCACACCAGACCCGAAGAACCCGACGAATACGGGACGTAGGGAACCGGGCGCGTTGTAGGCGAAGCAATCCATCTGGTCACCGTCGAGAAACGACATCGTGAAACACGTGCCGTCCGCCCCGAAACTCGGATTGAACGGATCCGCAATCGTTCCGGTCGATGTGACGAGCACTCCGTAGGTCTCAGGGATCGCGCCTGCCACCATGATGGAACCCACATCAAGGAAGTACCTCCCCGACTCCTCCCACCGGCTCGGGACATAGCGATCGTCTGGAACGAAGCCGAGTTCTTGCTGGGTCCCGTATTGGGAGACATCGAACGTCGGAGCGGGACCGAGTTCACCATCGACAACCGCCACACCGGGTGCCACGAGTGTGGTGGTCGTGGTTGACCCTGACTGCGAAGGCGCGGTCGTCGACGTGGTCCTGGTCGGGTTGCCGGGGGATGCAGCGGGTTCGGTGCTCGGATCCGACGGCTCCCCACCCATCCACAGAACCACACCGACAATGACGACGCCGACCACGCCCACCGCGGCCAACACAAGCAGCCAGCGCTTTGGGCCGGGGTCGTCGTCTTCGTACGGCGACTTCAATAGTTCGGTGTAATCGCGCTCCACGTCCCCATTGTGCACACGAATCGCCGTTAGCACCCATCTTCAATGGTCATATGCGTATATCGACTCACTCCATACAATCGATGGATACTTCATTGGCCAAGGGGAGAGAACCGTGCGACGCTATTGGATTGCTGCTGTTGTTGCGATTCCTCTCGCCATCGCGCTCGTCGTCGTGGGCATGTACGCCTATGACGAGATCCTGACCGATGACAGGGTGAGTCACGGCGTCATCGTCGAGGGCGTCGACATCTCACGCATGACCCGAGACCAGGCGACCGCGGCGCTTGCCACCTACGAGGATGAACTCGCCTCCGATCCCGTCAATGTCACGGTGGACGGCCATGCACTCATCATTCTTCCCGCCGATGTCGGGTTCGATATCGACGAGGAAGCCCTCGTATCAGAGGCAATGGTGGTACGTCGATCGACGAACGGGTTCTCCAACTTCACGAATTGGATCGGGACACGGTTCAGCACCGAGGAGTTGACGGTCGACCACACAATCGACGAGGAAGCCCTCGAAGCATTGTTCGCCGACTGGAACGTCACGAGGATCGACAAGCCGGCATATGACGGTGCGGTAGTCATCGTCGACGGCGCACCGGCACCCGAATACCCACAGGCAGGGACCCGCATCGAGACGGATGAATCGGTCCAGCTGATCCTTGCGGCGGCATCCGGCGAAGGGGTTGCGGAACCGATCGAACTCCCCCTCACCGACATCGAACCTGTCGTTTCCCGCAGTGATGTCGACAACGCGGTTCTGCTTGCTCGCCAGCTCGTCGTTGATCCGATCGTCCTGCGGAGCAACGATCCGGACAATCCGATGCTCTACACTCAGGCAGCACTCGTGTCGGCCCTGCGCACCGACATCAGCGTCAACTCCCCCGTCGAGATCGCCGTGTACCTCGACGACCAGACCCTGATCGACATCGCGGCAACCGTCGCACCGCTGTACGAGGTACCCGCGACACCGGCGTCATTCGAATTCGATGACAGCGCAAAGCAGATCCTGGTTGTGCCGTCGGTGTTGGGCGAGGTCGTCGACCTTGAGGCGATTCCCGACGTCATACGCAGCGCTGCGCTCGGGTCTCGCATCGGCGTGATCCCGATGAAGCCGGGCCCGGAGCCCGAACTCAACACCGAGGCAGCCGAGGCGATGGGTCCCTTCGGTGAGGTTTCGTCGTTCACGACCAACCACCCGTGCTGTGCCAGCAGGGTCGTCAACATCCAGCTGCTCGCCGACACGATCCGTGGCAACTGGGTACTCCCGGGCGAGGTGTTCTCCATCAACGATACGGCTGGCCCCCGAACGCTCGCCGGTGGCTACCAACGTGCAGGAGCGATCATCGGTGGACGACTCGAGTGCTGCGATAGCGCCATCAACATCGGTGGCGGCACGAGCCAGTTCGCAACGACGTTCTACAACGCGGTGTTCTTCGGCTGCTACGAGGACGTGGAACACCAGCCGCACAGCATCTACTTCTCGCGGTACCCCTTCGTGCGCGAGGCGACGCTCGGCTACCCGAAACCGGATGTCATCTTCAGAAATGATTCGGAGTCGGTCCTCTATATCGATACCACGTATACGTCGACTTCGATCACGGTGACGTTCTATGGCAACAACGGCGGGCGTGTTTGCACCTCCGAGCGCGACGGCAACAAGATCACCCGTGTCATGACCCACCCCGACGGAACCGTCACGACCCGGAGCTGGACCTGGACCTACAAACCGGAACTCCCCCCGACCACGACGACCACAACGCCAGCTCCGACAACCACCACCACGCCACCTCCAACAACAACGACACCCCCCACCACCGAGCCTCCACCAACGACGACACCCCCCGAAACAACCA
>CAZDIQ010000119.1:0-5527 GCA_964505525.1 uncultured Acidimicrobiaceae bacterium
TGGACTGTGGACTGTGGACTGTGGACTGTGGACTGTGAACTGAGAGCTGAGAGCTGAGAGCTGAGAGCTGAGAACTGTGGACTTGAATCTCACCCCGGTGTCGCGCTCACCAGTACTTCAAGATGTGCCGAGTCCTCCATCGTGACCAAGCCGCTGGATATGACGGGGATGTTGAAGTCGGACAGGACGATGTCGGTTTCTCCGTGGATCGAAAGATCGCCGTTCGGCTCGACCCGAGCTTCTATCTGCCACGTGGATGGCAGGGTGATGTTGTTGATGGTCAGGTCGCCCGTGACCGCGAAGGTGACGGATTCGCCGACGGTGGCGGTCGCCGGGAGATCGAAATCGCTACTCGAGAACGTGCCGGTCGGAGATTCCCTGAACCACCCCACGACCCGACTGTCCCGCCGACCCTGATCCGACGTGAATGACAACAGGTCGAGCGTGAATTCGAACTCTCCACCAGGCACGATCGTTCCTGTCACACCGGTCGATTCACCGACACCGACGGTCGAGAGCCCGGACAACACCTCGGGTACCGAGTAGGTCGCGATGCCGCTCACGACGGTGTAGCTGGCCGCAAGATCGTCCGGTATCGCAAGCTCACCGCTCAGCGTCTGGGATGCGGTCGTCGACGCGGACGAGTCGGTGGCGGCGGTTTCCGATGGTGTCGCATCCGCCTCCGTGGTCGTCGTCGAGCTTGTCGATGACAGGTCGTCGAGTGACAGCTCGCCCGAAGCGACGTTCCCCCGGCCGAAGAGCGCCACCCCGACGATGATCGCCAGTGTCACTACGGCATAGCCGATCCACTTCGGTGCGGTGATCGTCGACAGGATCGGAACCAGAAACCCGAGCGTGAGGAAGATCAGGGCGGCCATCGGTGTGGCGAATGTGACGAGGTTGTCGACGAGGAAGAGGTGCCCGAACGAGATTGCCATCATCGCGACGACGAAACCGCCCGCCATCGTCCACGCGAACAGACGCACGGGGTTGTCGGTGAGCCGGATCTTCCTCCACAACCCGCCCGAGAGCACACCGAGAGCGAGGGCGACGATCGTGACGGTCACGCTGTTGGCGACGACCTCGTCAGGGCTGCGCAGGATCAGGGTGAGGACCGCTCCGACAAGTGCCGCGACGGCCCCTGCGACGGCCCCTGCCAGCATCGGGTGCCACGCATCGGGGTCATATGTGTACGTCGAACTCATGGCATCCTTCGTGGTCGGCTTGCTATTGAACGTTGAATGTCCATACCAATGTTCCCCTGTCGACCGAACCCGGTCCACCGATCCACGAGGCAACCACCGTGTGGGATCCCGGTGACCAACGCTCGATGACCTTTCCCTCGCCCGGTGTGAACTGGTACCGACCGGTCTCGACGATGGAATCTACCTGGTCGGGCGGAATCGTAATGCCGTCGATGACGAAGATCGCCTCGTAGTTCGACTGCAGGTCGATGAGCACCTTGATCGGATTCACGACGATATCGCCGTCGCGCGGAGCGTACGTCTCGACCGCATCAGGGAGTTTCTCGGGGTCCCCGGAAGGAAGGAACAGGATCGACCCCGCGATGATCGCCACGAGCGCCAGCCCGAGCAATGTGTAGGTGACGCGATACCCCGTGGTGTTCATGCTTCAAGAGTACGGCTCCCACCAACTTTCAGTCATCAGCAACGACCGGAGCGACCGTGGACTGAAGGCTCAAGCCTCCAATGCCACTACCGTCATGGTCATGAAGCTCAACCCTGCTCTGGCGACACTGGGCAACTACCCGATCGCGACCATCCAACAGCGTGCCATCGACCGTCGAGAGGCCGGACTGCCGGTGATCGACTTCTCCATCGGTGACCCCATCGAACCGACACCGACGTTCATCCGCGACGCCGCTCGTGCGGCCGTTCCCGACGTTTCCCAGTACCCGACGGCAATCGGGCGGGCGGATCTTCGCACCGCCATTGCTGGTTGGGTCAAGCGCCGTCATGGCATCGACATCGATCCGGCGACCCAGGTCATCCCGACGAGCGGCTCGAAGGAAGCAATCTTCTCGACGCATCTCGCCTTCATCGATCCCCACGCGGCGGACGTCGTCGTCTTCCCGAGTCCCGGGTATCCGGTCTACGAGCGAGGTGCGCTCTTTGCGGGAGCCGAACTCCACAAGGTCATCCTGTCGGGCGACTTCGTGATGCGCGCAGCCGACATCGACCCGGGCGTGCTCGGACGCACACGACTCATCTGGATCTGTTCGCCCCACAACCCGGCAGGCTCGGTCACGACGGTGGATGAACTGACCGATCTCTACCGCCTTGCGCGTGACAACGACGCCCTGCTGCTTTCGGACGAGTGCTACGCCGACACCTACGAGGATGAGGTCTTCCCGCAGGGTCCTCCGTCGGCGTTGCAGGTCGCCGACGACGGATTCGAGGGACTCCTCGTCTATCTGTCGCTTTCGAAGCGGTCGGGCATGACCGGATATCGATCGGGGGCGATCGTGGGTGACACCGCGGCGATCTCGGCTCTGAAGAACCTTCGATCCACCACGGGGTCAGCGTCGCCCGACTTCGTGCAGCAAGCCGCTGCGGTTGCGTGGAATGACGACGAGCACGCCGCTGAGCGGCGCGAGATCTTCACCAAGAAGCGGCAGATCCTGGGTGCCGCGTTCGACAAGCTCGGACTTGAGATTGTCGGGTCACAGGCCGGTCTGTATCTGTGGGTGAAGGTCGACGACGACCTCGCAACGACGGACGTCCTGCTCGACCACGGAGTCGTCGTATCGCCGGGTAGATTCTTCGGGGACGGAGGCGAGGGGTACATCCGACTGGCTCTCGTGCCCGCCCTCGACGAATGTGAGGCGGCCGCGGATGCGTTGGTCGCCGCGCTGAGCTGACCGGAGGGACCATGTCCGCGCAAGCAACGATCGACCGAGCGTACGGAGGCGAAATCGAGCCTTCCGCGGCCCGAGATGATGTCTTTGCAACCATCGAGGAACTCGACAAGGGTGCCATCCGCGTTGCCGAGAACATCGATGGCGAGTGGGTCGTCAACCAGTGGATCAAGCGGGCGATTTCGCTCTACTTCAGGCTCACCGCACTTGAGACCACGCACGTCGGTCCGTTCGAGTACCACGACAAGATTCCCACGAAGACCGGTCTGGCCGAAGCAGGTATCCGTGTCGTGCCACCGGGTGTCGTGAGGTACGGGGCGTTCTGTGAGCCAGGTGTGGTCGTGATGCCCGGGTACGTGAACATCGGCGCATGGGTGGGGGAGGGGACCATGGTCGACACGTGGGCAACGGTCGGATCGTGCGCCCAGATCGGTCGAGGCGTCCATCTCTCAGGCGGTGTCGGGATCGGTGGCGTGCTCGAACCACCGGGTGCCCGACCGGTCATCGTCGAGGATGGTGCGTTCATCGGCAGCAGAAGCATCGTCGTCGAGGGGGCCCTCATCGGTGCAGGTGCGGTCCTTGGAGCGAACACGACCATCACGGCGTCGACGCCGATCATCGATGTCACGGGCTCCGAGGCGGTCGAGACCCGCGGCGTGGTTCCGCCCAACTCCGTCGTGGTCCCGGGCACGAGACCGAAGCAGTTTCCCGCCGGCTCGTATGAGCTCCAGTGTGCGCTGATCATCGGTCACAGGACAGAGTCGACGGACCGCAAGACCTCGCTCAACGACGCGCTTCGCACGTTCGAGGTGCCCGTGTGACCCTGCTCGACACGCTTGTCGAGATCGTGAACATCCCTTCTGTCACCGGCGACGAGGCGGCGCTGTGCGACTGGGTGGAGCGTCGCTACCAGGGTCGGTACCCCGTCATCCGGGTCGGCAATTCGGTGATCGTCGGTGATGTGACCGACGGGCGTCCGTTCTTTGCCACATACGGTCACCTCGACACTGTGCCTGTCCAGGGCGACCCGACCGCGCGGGTCGAAGGTGATCGCCTTGTCGGGCTCGGCGTCAGCGACATGAAGTCGGGCGTGGCCGTCATGCTCGGTCTCCTTGACGCCGGTGTCGCCGAGTCGACTGGTCACAACATGGTGGCGGTGTTCTACGACAAGGAAGAGGGACCCTCGCTCGACAACGGTCTGGAGGTGGTGCTCGATACCGCGCCATGGCTGCTCGATGCCGGTCTGTCGATCGTGATGGAGCCGACGGACCTGCGTCTCGAGATGGGCTGCAACGGTGTTCTCAACGCGGACGTGATCTTCAAGGGATCCAGTGCCCACTCGGCGCGACCATGGCTCGGGGAGAACGCGGTGACCAAGGCAGGCGCCTGGCTGGCTGAGATGCACGCAAGGGAACCCGAACCGGTCGACATCGACGGGCTCGTGTACAAGGAGGTCTTCTCCGTCACCCAGGCCCACGGAGGGATTGCGAACAACATCATTCCGCCCGAGATGGTCATCAACCTCAATCATCGGTTCCCACCGATCTACTCCATCGAGGAGGCTGAGTCGCGCCTGCGGCAGGTGGCCGCGGGTGCAGACGAGGTCGTAATCAAGGATCGGGCACCCTCGGGAAGGGTTCCCACGAACAACCGTCACGCCGACCGACTCGCGGCACTGGTCGGCGGACACAGAACCGCCAAGCAGGGATGGACCGATGTTGCACGGTTGACATCGCGCGGCGCTGACGCCGTGAACTACGGCCCAGGCGAAGTCGCCCAAGCCCACCAGGTCGGCGAATCCATCCCCATCGCCAACCTCGAGATCGCGTTCGGTGTGATGAGAGAGTTTCTGACGGCCTGATGGCCGACTTCTGAAAGCGCGACCGGAGCGTTCTTCGTGCGCCGGTGGATCAGCTCAGAGCTCGCCTGCACCTGCGGACGGCGGAACATGGATTTCACGACCCGGCAGCGGTTCGAGAGCGAATCTCGGAAGCAGGACGGCGATGAGTGGACCCATGCCGAAGGCGAACATGACGGTTCCGATGCCGACCGTCCCGCCGAGGAACCAACCAAGAGCCAGGACAACGATCTCGATGGTGGCCCGGGCGACGCCGACGTTCCACCCTTTGCGCGCCAGACCCGTCATGAGCCCGTCGCGCGGTCCGGGTCCGAGCCCTCCACCGATGTAGAAGGCCGAGCCGAGACCGACGAGGAGTATCCCGGACACGAGGAGGACCCATCGCACCAGGAGCTGGTCGATCTCACCCGGCAGCAACCAGAGTGTCGCGTCAATCACGATCCCGATCAGGAAAACGTTGAGCACGGTCCCCACACCCCAACGTTCACGAAGCGGGATCCACAGAATGAGCACGGCGATTCCTGTCAGGATCCCCACCGTGCCGATCGGAATTCCGGTTTGGAACGACACGCCCTGATGCAGGACCTCCCACGGTGACAACCCGAGATCCGAGATGATCTGCAGCGAGATGCCGATACCGAAGATGACAAGTCCGAACACGACGCGCGGGACACGTCGTCTCAGTTCAGCTCGGTTCGGCACAGGCAACACCCATCGACGGTAATGCCCCCCGTGCTCTGTATCCGCGCTGTATTCGCGTACCCTGGGTTCTGCGGGTACATATATGTACT
>CAZDIQ010000120.1:0-5521 GCA_964505525.1 uncultured Acidimicrobiaceae bacterium
TCGTCTTTCCCGACCCCTGCAGACCGACCATCAGGATGACGAGTGGCGGTGCGGGTGGCCGGACCAGGGGAACCGCCTCCTCGCCCAGCGTCACGATGAGCTCTTCGTGGACGATCTTGATGACCTGCTGGCCGGGTGTCAGGCTTGACGCCACCTCGGCACCGACCGCCCGAGCTCTGACGCGTTCAATGAACGATTTGACCACGACGAGGTTGACGTCGGCTTCGAGGAGTGCGAGCCGCACCTCACGCAGCGCGGCATTGACATCGTCCTCAGAGAGCCGCCCCTTGGCACGGAGCTTCCCGAAAACCTCACCAAGCCTGTTACTAAGCGAATCGAACATGGGAAGGGAGTGTATGGACGTACAGCTTTCAGCTTTCAGCTTTCAGCTTTCAGTTCTCAGTTCTCAGTTCTCAGCCAGAAATCGCGTCCTCCCTTCAGGGGGGACGGGCGAGCTTGCGAGCCAGGGGGGCATGCGAGCCTGCGAGCAGGGGGACAGCGGAAGTTTTCAATCGACAGTTCAGTAGGCGAATACAGAATGCCTAATAGTGAATACCGAGACCGATGCGGGACTGTGCCGACTGTCTGGGTGAACTGAGAACTCTTCGGACCATCATCCATAATCCATAATCCATCATCCCGTGAGAACTGAAGAGGCTGACGCCAGACAGCTGCTGTATCGTTGGCTCCATGAACCTCACCATCATTGATCACCCGCTCACGCGTCACTATCTGACCGTTCTGAGGGACAAGAACACTCCCCCTCCGCAGTTCCGTGAGGCGGCCAGGGGGCTCACGTACACGCTTCTTCTCGAAGCGACCAAGCGGGTGCCCCTTGAGGAGTTCGAGATCGAGACACCGATGGAAACGACGAAGGGGTATCGATTCTCGAACGTCGTCGCCGTTCCGGTGCTCAGGGCGGGACTCGGCATGCTCTCAGCGGTGCTCGAGACGATCCCGAACGTCAAGGTCGGGTTCGCAGGGGTGGCACGGGACGAGGAGACGGCGCTCCCCCAGGAGTACTACTCCAAACTGCCCGATCTTTCCGACTCGACGGTCCTCATCTGTGAACCGATGTTGGCGACCGGCGGATCATTGAGTTGGGCGGTCGACAAGGTGAAGTCTTCCGGAGCGACGAACGTCACCGCGCTGTGCATCGTGACCGCACCACAAGGTGTCAAGAAGATGAAGGAAGACCACCCGGACGTCCAGATAGTCGCAGCCTCATTCGACCGTGAACTCAACGATGACTTCTACATCGTCCCGGGTCTCGGGGACATGGGTGACCGGCTCTTCGGGACGCTGTGACGGCCACCGACAAGGACGATTTCACAGAGGCGGTCATCGCCGTCATTGAGGCGATCCCCGCTGGTGAAGTGACAACCTACGGCGAGGTCGCCGCCGAAGCCGGGTACCCCGGTGCGGCCAGGGCGGTCGGAAACCTGTTGCGCACCACCCCCGGTCTTCCCTGGTGGAGGGTCATCGCCGCAAGCGGAAGACTTGTACCCGACAAGGAAGCCGACCATGCTCAGCAACTCCGAGCCGAAGGTGTGAGCGTGGTCAAGGGTCGAGTCGTGATGAAGGACGATCGATGACGTTCTCGATGGTCGAGTTGATCGGCACGAAACGCGATGGCCTCGAACTCACTCCCGAGGCGCTTGAGTGGATCATCACCGAGTACACGGCCGATCGCATCCCCGACTATCAACTCTCAGCACTGTTGATGGCGATCGTCCTTCGCGGGATGACACAGGCCGAGCTCGCACCGTGGACGGACGCGATGCTCCACTCGGGAGACGTGCTCGATCTCTCGGGTGTCGCCAAACCGAAGGTCGACAAGCATTCGACGGGTGGCGTCGGCGACAAGATCTCCATCCCTCTCGCACCGATCGTCGCCGCGTGCGGGGTCGCGGTACCGATGATGTCGGGGCGCGGACTCGGGCACACGGGCGGGACGCTCGACAAGCTCGAATCGATTCCCGGGTTCACGACCCAGATCGACCCAGCGGACTTCAACGCCCAGCTCGACGAGGTCGGAGTCGTGATGGTCGGGCAGACCGAACGCCTCGTGCCCGCCGATCGGCGCATCTATGCCCTCAGGGACGCAACCGGCACCGTTCCTTCCATCCCTTTGATCTCGTCGTCGATCATGTCGAAGAAGCTCGCCGAGGATCTCGACGGTCTCCTCCTCGATGTCAAGGTCGGGAGCGGTGCGTTCATGAAGAACCTTGCCGATGCCACAGAGTTGGCGACCACGATGGTCGGCATCGGGGCGTCGAACGGCACACCGGTCACCGCGATTCTCACGAACATGGACCAACCCCTCGGGCGGATGGTCGGAAACGCGAACGAGATAGTCGAGTCGATCGACGTCCTGCGCGGTGGTGGTCCTGCCGATGTCGTGGCTCTCACGACACGCTTCGCCACCGAGATGCTCGTGCTTGCAGGTTCAGCGGACCCCGACGAAGCGTCTCGCCTGGTGGCGAGGGCGATCAGCAGCGGTGAGGCCCACGAGGTGTTCCTCAAGCTCGTCGAGCGACAGGGCGGCGATCCCGGGGCGATCGAGAACCCGGAAATCCTTCCGCGTGCGCCGCACACTGCCACAATCACAGCGGACCGCGACGGATACGTCGAACGGTGCGACGCGTACGAGGTCGGGCTTGCCTCCGTGCGGCTGGGAGCTGGGAGGGCTCGGAAAGAGGATGAGATCGATCCTGGTGTCGGACTGGAGATCAGGGTCGAGATCGGGGACGAGGTGGTCAAAGGCGATGTGCTGGCGACCATCATCTACAGGGACGAGGCGACACTCGCAAGTGCTCGCAGCGTCCTGGGAGATACGTTCTCCATCTCCGATGAACCTGTTGTACGGAACGACTTGATCTTGGGAGAGGTCCGATGAACTACCACACACTCATGGCGGCGGCGGCCTCGATCCGCATGTACACAGGCGTCGACCGCTACGACGCGGCGGTCGTCCTCGGATCAGGGCTTGGTTCGTATGCGACCAGCATCGCAGACGGCATCGAGATCAAGTACGGGGACATACCCGGTTTCCCGACACCCAAGATCGTCGGACACTCAGGGTCACTGGTCGCTGCGCCCGTCGGGGACCGCAACGTTCTGCTGTTCTCGGGTCGCGTCCATGCATACGAGGGTTGGGACATGGACGATCTCGTGTTCGGCGTGAGGACCGCAGTCGCATGTGGCGCGAAACGCGTGATGCTCACGAACGCCGCAGGTGGTGTGAATCCTGCGTACACACCTGGTGACCTCGTCATGATCTCGGATCATCTCAACCTGACCGGTCGGAACCCGTTGCTCGGGGACAACGACGACCGATTGGGGCCGCGGTTCCCCGACATGTCGAGTGTCTATTCGCCCGAACTGCGGTCGATGCTCGCCGTCACGCTCGAGGACAACGGATTGACGCCACACGAGGGCGTGTACGCATGGTTTCTCGGCCCGACGTACGAGACCCCGGCCGAGGTCAAGATGGCCAAGACGCTCGGTGCCGACCTCGTCGGTATGTCGACGGTCCCCGAGGCGATCGCGGTACGACATATGGGCGCCGAGGTGCTCGGTGTGAGTCTCGTCACGAACCTCGCTGCGGGGATCGCGGAACATCCGTTGTCCCATGACGAGGTGACCGAAACGGCAGCCAAGGCGAAGGAAACCTTCACGGCAGTGGTCGACTCCTTCCTGCCCACCCTCGCCGACGTCAAACACGGACGCTGAGGCTCAGCACACCGGCGGTTTACGGCAAGTCCGCCACCCCTCGTAACATGGGCACCCGATCACCAGCCACAAGGAGCGGTCTGTCATGAACATCGCGGTCTGCGTCAAGCAGATTCCCGACCCGGCGACGCCGTACGAACTCGACGGTGAGAACCACTGGGTCATCCGACCGGAGGATCAGGTCCTCGACGACACGGACCGATCTGGCGTCGAAATCGCCCTCCAACTCGCCGAGGCGACGGAAGGCACCGTCACGCTCTACTCGATGTCGCCATCGGGGTCGCTCCAGGGCATCCGCCAGGCACTTGCCATGGGCGCCGACAAAGCGGTCCTCATCGACGATGCGTCCCTCAAGGGCTCCGATGCCCTCACCACCGCCAGGGTGCTTGCCGCAGCGATGCAGCAGGAAGGCTTCGACCTCGTAGTGGCCGGAACCGAATCGACCGACGGATACTCGGGTGTCATGCCACAGATGATGTCTGAACTGCTCGACGTCCCGTGTCTGTCATTCGCCCGCAAGGTCGAGGCGGGAGCGGGGGAAGTCACGATCGAACGCCAGACGGCATCCGGATATGACGTCGTCACGTCGCCGATTCCTGCACTGATCACCGTTACGGCGGGTATCGAACCCCGGTATCCCACCTTCAAAGGGATCATGCAGGCAAAGTCGAAGCCCGTCACCACCCTCACCGCCGCTGACCTCGGTATCGCCACGGACGCAGGCCAGGTCATACGGGCGGTGGAACCGGTAGCTGCACGCCAGGCCGGGACCGTTGTCGAGGACGACGGGGAGGCCTTCGCCAAGATCGTCGATCTGCTCGAACAAGTGAAGGTGATCTGATGGGAATCTGGGTATTCGCAGAGGATCGCGACGGATCGCCCACCGCAGGTGCACTTGAACTCGTCACCAAGGCACGGACGCTCGGAGAAGTATCGGTGTTCTACGTCGGTGCGGGCTCCGATGCCGCGTGGGCGACCCTCGGAGACCACGGCGCAACGACCGTGCATCAGCTCGACACAGGTGACACGTTGCCCTCGGGTCCAGCCGCCGCCGCCCTCGCCGGACTCGTCGGGGATGCCGACCTTGTCCTGTTCGGAATGGGGAACACCGATCGCGATGTCGCCGGTCGGCTCGGCGCCCGCCTCGGCAGGCCGGTTGTGTCAAACGCTCTCGACGTATCACTCGACGATGGCGCGTCGGTGAAGACGGAGATTCTCGGAGGAACACTCGGGATCACAACTGGCATCACGGCTGCGAGTCCCGCGATCGTCGTAACCCGCCCCAAGGCATTCGCTGCCGAAGCCGCCGGAGGAGCACCTGCCACGGTGCATCCGGTTGCGGTGCCGGACGCAGGGCGCGCCAGCGGAGCAACCGTCACCGAGCACCACGTCGAGCAGTCCGAAGGTCCATCGCTCGAGGCCGCAAGTGTGATCGTCTCGGGTGGACGCGGTTTGGGGAGTGCCGACAAATTCGACATGATCGAAGAGCTCGCCGGTCTCCTCGGAGGCGCCGTCGGTGGCACACGTGCGGTCGTCGACGCCGGCTGGGTTCCCTACAGCTATCAGGTCGGCCAGACGGGCAAAACGGTGAAGCCGTCGGTGTACATCGCCTGCGGCATCTCGGGTGCGATGCAACACATCGTCGGCATGAAGGGTTCTGCGACCATCATCGCCATCAACAAGGACGCCGACGCCCCGATCTTCGCCATTGCGGACCTCGGCATAGTCGGCGACGTCCACAAAGTCGTCCCCCAACTGATAGAAGCACTCAAAGCCCGAGGCTGAT
>CAZDIQ010000121.1:0-5501 GCA_964505525.1 uncultured Acidimicrobiaceae bacterium
GGCGTGCGAGCCTGCGAGCAGCGGGAGAACGAGGACCAACCGAGCGGCCAACTCCAGGTTGCCGGCTGAGAGCGGAAAGCGCTCCTGATCCCGTTCTGTGGGCTGGGGAGTACATATATGTACCCGCGGAGTCAGATGACAGATGACAGATGACAGAGGACAGAACCCGCAGGTCGCGTCGCACCGTCGTTCGCGTCCTCCCTTCAGCCTGGATCCGCTGTTTGGTTCGGGGTCCCGGATGGGTTCAAGACACGACAAGTGCCTAGCCGTCTGGGTTTGTGGCGATTGAAGCAGGAATTGACCACCCAGCGGAACGACACCTTCCTTATGCAGAGAATGTCGCAGCTTTTGACCCGTGTGGATGTCGCGCTTTTCCAACCAAACTGGGCATTGAAGACCGAATGCATCGACACCCTCAACCGCGTCTGCACGATCCAAACAGCGTATTGAGGCTGAAGGGGGGACGCGATGCTGGCCAAAGCCGAGATCTGTAAGCCGTGAGCCGTAAGCCGTAAGCAGCAATCTGAAGGCTGAAAGCTGAAAACTGATTCAGGGTAGATCGATGTAGCGGACGGCGGTTATTCCGTCGAGGGCGAGGACCGCCTCGACCTGTTCGTTGGTCAGCGCCTGATCGACCGCGATGCCCATGACCGCACCCGAGTCGTCAGCGCCGCGCCCAACCACCATGTCGGCGATATTGCAGCCGATCTGTCCGAGGTACGTTCCGACCCGTCCGATGCATCCGGGCGAGTCGTCGTTGCGCACGAGCAGCATGTGATCGGTCAGCGGGACCTCGATCGAATAGCCATCGACACCGACGAGGGACGGACCCTTGCGCGCCATGACGGTGCCCGAGACCGTTCGCTCGAATCCGTCGACGACACCGGTAAGCCGGATGAGGGACTGGTAGTCGTCGATGTCGGGTTGGGCCTCCTCGACGACAGCGACACCTCTCGCGGCGGCGATGAGCGGTGCGTTCACATACGAGACCGGTTCCTCCGTGGACCCGGCAAGGGCACCCTTGAGCGCCGAAAGCGCGAGGGGTCTGACCGGTTCGCTTGCGAGACGTCCCTTTGCGGTCACAACGAGCGTGCTCGGTAGACCCTTGGCCTGGACGACGAAGATGCGCCCGAGCTGTTCGGCAAGTCCGATGTACGGCTTGACCTCCTCAGAGACGGTCGCCCCGAGGTCGAGGTTCACGGCGGACAGGACGAGCTGACCCGAAAGTGCCTCTGCCACGCTCTGGGCGACCGCGATGCCTGCCTTGTCCTGTGCCTCTCGTGTGCTCGCACCGAGATGCGGGGTGACCGTGACCTGGGGAAGGCCGAAGAGCGGACTGTCCGTCTTGGGCTCGGTGTCGAACACGTCGACTGCTGCCCCACCCACCTTGCCACTGATGACGGCGGCGGCGAGATCGGCTTCATTGACAATGCCACCCCGTGCGACGTTGATGATCCGGACACCGTCTTTCATGGTCGCGATCGACGAAGCGCTGATCAGACCCTCCGTCTCGGAATTGAGTGGGAGGTGGATCGTGATGACGTCCGCTACGGCGAACAGCTCTTCGATCGAGACGAGCTCCACGCCGAGCCGCCGAGCGCGGTCCGCCGACACATACGGGTCATAGGCGACGATGGTCATCCCGAAGGCCGAGGCTCGCTGCGCGACGAGGGTCCCGATCTTGCCGAGTCCGAGGACCCCGAGCGTCTTGCCGTGCAGCTCCACACCCTCGAACAGCTTGCGGTCCCAACGACCTGCCCTCAGACTCGCGTCGGCCTCCGCGATCCTTCTGGCCTGTGCGAGCAGGAGTGCCATCGTGTGCTCCGCAGCCGAGATCGTGTTTGCGTTGGGCGCATTTACGACCATCACACCTTGCCTGGTCGCGGCATCGAGATCGATGTTGTCGACCCCGATACCCGCACGCCCGACGACCTCGAGAAGTGGACCGGCTTCGATCATCTCCTTGTCGACATCAGTCGCCGATCGCACGATCAACGCCGAGGCATCCTTGAGCGCAGCCAGCACCTCGGAGCGGTCGGCACCGACGAGGTCACGGACATCACACCCTTCGGCGAGGGCTTCGATGCCGGCGTCGGCGATCGCTTCGGCCACCACGACGATGGGTCTGACTGGGCGTTTGAGGTCGGGGTTGTGTGTCATTGTCCTTGCGTCTTGTCTCTGAGAATCTTCTGCACCATGCCGGGGTCGGCCTTGCCCGCCATGTGACGCATGACCTGACCCATGAGGAACCCGATCGGTTTGTCGTCACCCGCCCTGATCTTGGCGACGGCGTCGGGGTTGTCATCGATGACGATATCGACCGCAGCTTCGAGAGCACCGGAATCCGACACCTGCAGGAGATCCTGGGCAGCCGCAATCTCGAGTGGTGTGCCCTCGGCGTCCATGGCCCTCGCAAGCACGTCCTTGGCAGCCGACGAGGACAGTTTGTCGTCGGCCACCATCGCCGCGAGCTCGGCAAGGTGCTCCGCCGTGAGTGCCGAATCCTCGACCTCGATCTCGCGCCGACGTGCTTGTGCGACGACCTCGCCCGTGAGCCAGTTGCCGACCAGACGTCCCGGTGCTCCGAGCTCGACTGCGGCGTCAAACAGCGTCCCGATCGCTGCGTTGTCACCCAGGATCTCTGCGGTTGCGGCATCAACGCCTGAATCCACATATCGTCGGCGGGTCGCGGCAGGGAGCTCTGGCAGGTCATCGAGAACACGCTTGCGCCATTCCGGCGAGACTTCGAGTGGGAGGAGGTCGGGATCCTGGAAGTATCGGTAGTCCTCGGATTCCTCCTTCGTTCGCATGGATGCCGTGACCCCGGTGTCCTCATTCCAATGGCGGGTCTCCTGCACGATGGTCCCGCCACCCTCGAGAACATCGATCTGACGGTCTATCTCGTATGCGATTGCACGCTGGAGGGATCGCAGCGAGTTGACGTTCTTGGTTTCCGTGCGCGTACCGAGCTCCTCGCCGGGCCGTCGCACGGACACGTTGGCGTCGAATCGCATCGAACCTGATTCGAGCTTCGCATCAGAGACACCGAGAGCCAGCACGACACGCTGGAGCTCCGCGGCGTACGCCCTTGCCTGCTGCGGTGTCGTGATGTCGGGCTCCGTGACGATCTCGACGAGGGGGACACCTGCACGGTTGAAGTCCAACAGGGTGTGGCTTGCACCGTGGATGCGGCCACCACTGTCACCGAGGTGCGAACTCTTGCCGGTGTCCTCCTCCATGTGGACCCTGGTGATTCCCACGACGGTGGTCTCACCGTCGACGACCACCTCCAGTCGACCGAACTCGCACACCGGGAACGTGTACTGACTGATCTGATAGTTCTTCGGGAGGTCCGGATAGAAGTAGTTCTTCCGATAGAAGACGGACGATTCGTTGATCGTGCAGCCCAAGGCGGTGCCGATCGTGACGATCCCGTCGATCGCGTCCCCGTTCGGCACGGGCAGCGCGCCGGGCAGCGCGAGACACACCGGGCAGCATGCAGTGTTCGGTTCGTCGGGCGTATCCGCCCTGCAGCCGCAGAACATCTTCGATTTGGTGTTCAGTTCGACATGGGTCTCAAGCCCGATGACGACTTCCCATCCGTCGCGAACGGTCATGGCATCACCACCTGTGATGTCGCAAGCGGAGCACGGTCAGTGAATCCTGCGAGCAATTCGACCTCGGCCGCCACCTGGTACATGACCTCTTCACCGAGCGACGGGGCCATGATCTGGAACCCGATGGGAAGACCCTTGTCGTCCAACCCGACCGGGACCGAGATGGCAGGGTCGCCGGCGAGATTCGAGGGAATCGTGCAGACATCTGAGTAGTACATGGCAATCGGGTCGGCTGAACGCTCACCCACCGGGAATGCCGTCGTCGGTGATGTCGGTGATATCAGGACATCGACATCGGCATACGCGGCCGCAAAATCGTTCCGAACAAGGGTTCTGACCCGCTGCGCCTGACCGTAGAAGGCGTCGTAGTAGCCGGCGGAAAGCGCATATGTCCCGAGCAGGATCCGCCGGATGACCTCAGGACCGAAGCCCTCAGCACGCGACGCCGCCATCATGTCCTCGGTCGTCCCCTCCTTCGTCGATCGATGTCCGTAGCGCACGCCGTCGAAGCGGGCAAGGTTCGCCGATGCTTCTGCAGGGGCGATCAGGTAGTAGGCCGACAGCGCATACTCCGAGCTCGGCAAACCGACCTCGGACACAATCGCACCAGCATCGGCAAGCTTGTCTGCCATCGCGCGAACCGCGTCCCTCACCTGCGGGGCGATCCCGTCGCCCATGAGTTCGGTCACGATCCCGATGCGAAGTCCCTTGACACCCTTGCCGATCGAACCTGCGAGATCCGGAACGGGGCCATCGATGCTCGTCGCGTCGAACCGATCCCAACCGGCAACGGCGCCGAGGAGGACCGCGGAATCCGCGACGGACCGCGAGAACGGACCGATCTGGTCCAATGAGGAGGCAAAGGCGATGAGACCGTATCTCGACACGAGGCCGTATGTAGGTTTCATGCCGACGACCCCACACAGAGCCGCTGGCTGGCGAATCGAACCGCCTGTATCGGATCCGTACGCACCGAATGCGGAGCCGACGGCAACTGCCGCTGCGGAACCACCGGATGACCCTCCCGGTACATGGTTGGCATTCCAGGGGTTTCTGGTCTCCCCGAACGCAGAGTTCTCCGTCGATGAGCCCATGGCGAACTCGTCAAGATTGGTCTTGCCGACGACCACCGCTCCGGCTTCCTTGAGACGCCTGACGGCGGTTCCGTCGTACGGCGGTACCCAACCGGCGAGGATCTGGGATGCCGCCGTCGTTTCGACACCGATCGTGCACATGTTGTCCTTGAGGGCGATCGGGATTCCCTGGAGAGGCCCGACGTCGGTACCTGCCGCGAACGCCTCGTCCGCCGCGGTCGCGCTGGCTGTCGCTCCGGACCGATCGATCGTAAGGAACGCATGGAGGTGCGCCTCGGACATCGACGCCCGTTTGATCACCGCTTCGAGCAGTTCGACCGATGAGAAGTCGCCAGATCGGAGTCCGGCCCCTGCCTCGGCGATCGACAGGTCAGCAAGGTCGCCTGTCGCGCTCACAGAATCCTCGGTACGCGGAACTGGCCATCCTCGCTGTCGGGTGCCTGACTGAGGAACGAGTCGCGATCGAGCGAAGGCAGAACCTCGTCGCCGCGGAAGCCGTTCACCATCGGCAAAGGGTGGGATGTGGGTTCGACGCCTTCGGTCGGGAGTGCCTGTACCCGCTCGGCGTGTTCGAGGATGTCCTCGAGCTGGGCGCCATACCGTGCAAGCTCGTCGTCGCTCAGCGCAATGCGCGCGAGATTCGCAACCTTGGCAATGTCGATTTCCACTGGCATAAGGCTGGATGGTAATCAGCGTTGAGCCATCACCCTCCACGCATCGGATGCTGGAGCATGGGCACCGTCGCTCGCGTCCTCCCTTCAGGGGGGACGGGCGAGCTTGCGAGCCAGGG
>CAZDIQ010000122.1:0-5500 GCA_964505525.1 uncultured Acidimicrobiaceae bacterium
CTAGCTCGCCGTCGCTGCGGTCTGGATCAGTTCGTCGAGGCGTTCGACGAGTGCACCCTTTGCGAAGTCTGCTTTGTCGAAGAATGCGTCGGCACCGGCACGTTCGGCTCGGGTCCGGTCCTCGTCCGAGGCGACACCTGAGAGCATCACGATAGGAATCGAGCCGTAGCGCTGACGCACGAGGTGGATCAGGGCCACACCGTCAGCACGTGGCATCGAGAAGTCGACAACCAACGCATCGACGTCATTCGACCCGAGGACACCAAGGGCATCTGCAACGCTCCCGGCCGCGATGGTCGCGAATCCGTGGGCGGCAAGAACACCAGACACGACCTGGCGGACACCCTGGCTGTCGTCCACGACCAGGACGGTTCGCACCGGTCCCGTCGGCTTCGATTCGTTGGCGTGGAACCTGAGCGCGAGACGACCAGCGTCGACGAGCAGAACCGTGTCATCGCCACCGAGCAGGGCAACGCCTGTAACGACGGTCGGACCGTCGAGAAGTGGCCCGAGATCCTTGGTTGCAACCTCGTGTACATCGAGCACCTCGTCGACCGCAAGGGCAAGCGATCCCGAGGGGGTCTTCACGACAAGAACCTGGCCCGGCAGACCCTCGACCTCCAGACCCGCAACGGCGGCGAAGGACGAATAGGGCACTTCCTCCCCACCGTACGAAACCGAGCTTCCTCGTTCGGACACGTCGATACGGATGTCACTGACGGCAAGGGTCGCGACCACGGCCGACTCGGGGATCCCCCATGACCGTCCACCGGCTCGGAACAGCCGCGCCTCGTGGAGTGCCCGCTGGGCAGGCATCGTGATGGTGAACGTCGAACCCTGATTGCTCGAGACCATCTCGATGGATCCGTAGACCTCCTCGACGATCTGGGAGATTCGGGTCAACCCGTCCCCCTCGCGGGTGAACTCGGAAGACTTCGGGTTCGTGGAGAAACCGGGTGCGAACAAGACCGAACGCAGCTCGTCCGCCGTCGGGTCATCGGCGACGAGGTCAAGGGCGGTCGCTGTTTCTCTCACGGCGGTCCAGTCGATCCCCCCACCATCGTCCGAGACCTCGATCGTCACGTGTTGCTCGTCGTTTGCGATCACGACGTTCACAACACCCGTCGACGACTTCCCTGCCTTGACACGGTCGTCGGGGTATTCGATGCCGTGCACAACGGCGTTGACTATGAGCTGTCTCATCGCTTCGCCGATTCGATCAACCATTTGACGGTCGACGACGATGTCTGCCCCTTCGATCCGCAGATCGACCGACTTTCCGCTCTTCTTCGCAAGATACTTCATCATCTGGGGCAAGGTCGAGGTCGTCGCTGCAAGCGACACCGAGGTCAGACCGAGCGACGCCTGCTGGAGTTCGATCGAAGCGCGACGCGCCGCCTCGATGGATTCGAGCGCTGCCTCCGCCGCGGGGATCGCACGGAAGTCGGCCGACCGCAGGATGGGACCGGCCTGGCCAGCGAGCGATTCGAGATCGATGCGCAACGCGGCGACCTCGTTGATGATCCGGAAGAGTCTTCCGGCGTTTACGGGGACCGATTCCTCGGCTGCCCACTCCTCGACTGCCCCGACGAGACCACCAAGTCCGAACGCTGGACCGCCTTCAGGATCGAATATCGACCCCTTCTCGTAGAGGAAGTCGATGGTGACTTCCGTTGCTGGAGCAGGCGCTGACGGAGACCCCTCGGGCTGTGGTCGAGGGGTCTCCGCAGCTGCCGGCTCCGCTCCGCCCGCAAAGGCAGACCTGATGATCTCGACCGTGACCGTGGGACGCTGGAGTTTGCCGTCAGGACCTGGCTCATACACCAACGGACCCGACTCCTCGGGTGGTGGTGGGGCTGGCGCTGGCGGCGGAGGTGGCGGCGGAGGTGGCGCGGCGACAGGGGTGGTGGGTTCCGGCGCCGGTGTCGGAGGCGCCGGCTCACTGACCGCCGGGGTGAGCTCGACCACGTTGTCGATCGGCGCCGGATCCGGTTCCGGATCGGGATCCGAGGGAGGCGTCGGCTCTTCCTCGATGGGTTCGGGAAGTTCCGCGAGACGGTCAGGGCTCGAAATCAGCGTGCGCAGTGTGGCAATCGAGCTATTGAGATCGTTCGAGGATCCCGAAAGTGCCTCGACGAGTGACGTTGCAAGAATTGCAAGGACCCGCCCGACCATGCCGGTCGGCTGGTAGTCACCTTGCTGGATCCATCGCCATATGACTTCACAGGTCTCACCGCCCCGAGCGATCAGCTCGTGACCCATGACCCTGCCGGTGCCTTTGATCGTGTGACCCTCGCGCACCATCCTGCCCGCAAGCTCAGGTGTGACCGCCTCATTGATGATGGCGGCGGCCCCTTCTGCGAGGGATGCTGCTCGTTCGGTCAGTTCCTCGCGGAACAGACTCTCGAGGTCTGGATCGTTCTGCACAGCCATTGTTCCCTGCGTTCCCGCATCGTATGTACTTCTGCGATATCGGACGGAATCCACACCCTCTTGAGGAGTATGACTAGTGCCTGCAACTTCGGCACCCGAAATTCGGGGTGCAACGCGCGAAATCCGTGTCCGCGGCCCCCTTCGAGCCTTCGGTTTCCGATCGTGTTTTGTGGATGGAGCGCGGCGCTGGTGGGCGCTACTCCCACTCGATGGTGGCCGGGGGTTTGGAAGAAATGTCGTATGCGACCCGGTTGATGCCGGGAACCTCGTTGATCACCCGGGTCGAGATCGCCGCAAGGACCTCGTATGGGATGCGTGCCCAATCGGCCGTCATTGCATCGTCGGACGTCACAGCGCGCAGAATCAACGGATATGCGTATGTGCGGTAGTCACCCTGGACTCCCACGCTCTTGATTGCAGGCAGGATGCCGAACGATTGCCAGATCTCGTCATACAGACCAGCCTTCGTGATCTCATCGAGGACGATCGCATCGGCATCCTGGAGGATCTGGACCCGCTCACGGGTGATGTCGCCGATGATCCGCACAGCGAGGCCGGGGCCGGGGAACGGTTGACGCCACACGATCTCACGCGGGAGACCAAGCTCCTCCCCCACGGACCGCACCTCGTCCTTGAACAGGTCGCGGAGCGGTTCGATGAGATCGAACTGGATGTCATCGGGGAGACCACCGACGTTGTGGTGGCTCTTGATCTTGGCTGCGTCCTTTGTGCCCGACTCGATGACATCGGGATACAACGTCCCCTGGACAAGGAAGTCGGCGTTGTCGATCTTGTTCGCCTCCTCCTCGAAGACACGAACGAAGGTCTCGCCGATGATCTTGCGCTTCTCCTCGGGATCCGTCACCCCTTCGAGGGCATCGAGGAACCGATCCTGGGCACGGACATGGATGAGATTCATCTTGAAGTGGTCCCGGAAGGTCTCCTCGACCTGCTCTCCCTCGCCTTTGCGCATCAACCCGTGGTCGACGAACACACACACGAGTTGATCGCCGATCGCCCTGTGGACGAGTGCCGCGGCCACGGACGAGTCCACACCGCCCGAGAGCGCACAGATCGCAACGCTGTCACCGACCGCCTCGCGGATCGAAGCGACGGACTGTTCGATGATGCTTGCGTTGGTCCATGTCCCAGGTGCCTTGCACGCATCGGTGAGGAACGTGGTCAGGATTTCCTGACCGTGGTCGGTGTGTGCCACCTCGGGATGGAACTGGACGCCGAAGAGGCCACGGTCCACGTCCTCCATGGCAGCCACTTTCGCATCGGGTGTCGATGCGGTGACCGTGAACCCCTCGGGTGCCTGCGACACCGAGTCCGAGTGGCTCATCCACACCTTATGGGTGCCGGGAAGACCTCCCAAGAGCGCACCGGGATCGCTGACGGTCAGGGTTGCGGGTCCGTATTCGGAGACACCGGTTGGAGAAACCGTGCCTCCGAGTGCCTGGGCGAGCACCTGATGTCCGTAGCAGATGCCAAGGACGGGGATCCCGAGATCGAGGATCGCCGGATCGATGTCGTAGGCATCCTCGGCGTACACGGAGGCCGGGCCACCCGAAAGGATGATCCCGATGGGTGCGAGTGCCGTCACCTCATCCGCGGTGATCGTGCGCGGCACGATCTGGGAGAAGACGTTCGCCTCGCGCACCCGGCGTGCAATCAGCTGTGCGTACTGGGCACCGAAGTCGACAACCAGGACCGGATCGACATCACCCGATGAAGCGTGGCCCGAGACGGACGGAGCCGCCATCAACCCATCCCCACACCCTGGGACCGCTGGAGCTGCTTGCCCTCGGTCTGGAGTGCGGGTGCGATCATCACTTCGGCCTTCTGGAACTCCTTGACGGTGGCGTAGCCCGTCGTGGCCATGGAGCCCCGGAGTCCGCCGAACAGGTTGCGGCGACCGTCGTTCTCATGGGCGGGTCCGACGAGAATCTCCTCGATCGTCCCGAGCGTGCCCGTCTTGACCCGTGAACCACGTGGGAGTGTCGGATGGAATGTCGCCATGCCCCAGTGGTAGCCGCCCGACGGTGATTCCTCGGCTGCAGCGATCGGGGACCCGAGCATGACCGCATCGGCGCCGCACGCGATCGCCTTGGAGACGTCGCCCCCGGTACGCATACCGCCGTCGGCGATGACGTGGACATAGCGGCCGGTTTCCTCGAGGTACGTCGTTCGGGCTCCGGAAGCATCGGCAATGGCGGTCGCCTGAGGGACGCCGATGCCGAGGACGCCACGAGTGGTGCATGCGGCACCGGGTCCGACACCGACAAGCACACCGACGGCGCCCGTTCGCATCAAGTGGAGCGCACCCGAGTATGAAGCGCAACCGCCGACGATGACGGGCATCTCGACATCGCGTATGAACTTGTACAAGTCGAGCGGTTCCTCACGTGAGCTCACATGCTCGGCTGACACCACGGTGCCCTGGATGACAAGCACATCAAGCCCACCTGCCTTGGCGTAGTCGATGTATTTGCCGACCGTCGGAGGGGTCAGGCTGCCGCACACGACGACACCGGCCGCCTTGATCTCCGCTACGCGCTGTGTGATGAGGTCAGGATCGACCGGCGCCGCATACAGTTCCTGCATCCGACGGGTTGCCTTCTCGGCAGTCAGTTCGGCGATCTCGTCGTAGACCGGGATCGGATCCGCGTACCGTGTCCACAGCCCCTCGAGATTCAGACACGCAAGTCCGCCGAGTTTTCCGATCTTGATGGCCGTCTCCGGCGTGACCGCGGAATCCATCCCTGAGGCCATCATGGGGAGATCGAAGGTGAACGCGTCAAGCTCCCAGCTCAAATCGACATCTTCGGGGTCCCGGGTCCTTCGTGAAGGGACGATCGCGATGTCGTCAAACCCCCACGCTCGTCGGCCAGATTTGGCGATACCGATCTCAATCTCCACGACGATTCCTCCCGTAGGTGCCAGCACCACCGAGGTTAGTTCGTCTCAGGGGTGAGCCGGCGGAGATCCAAGATTCAAGATGTAAGTCCACAGTCCACAGTCCACAGTCCATAGTCCACAGCCAGCAATCGCGTCCTCCCTTCAG